>JBCAXI010000043.1:0-12678 GCA_038534175.1 Planctomycetota bacterium
AGCACGACCGCGCCCGCGGCGACGGCGATGGTGCGCTCGAGCCACCCCGGGCCGTCGCTGGGCGTGAGGCTGTCGACCCAGAGAATGACGAAGACCAGGCAGGCGAGGTTGAGCACGGTGCGCGGCAGCGCGACCGAGACGGCGTGCCCGTCGGCGTCCTCCAGGATCGCCTCGGCGGCCTTGACCGCGCCGGGGCCACGCTTCGAGGCGCGCTCGATCAACGCCGAGCGCCCGACGCGACGCAACGCCTGGTACAGCGCCGAGGCGATGCCGGCGAGCAGGGCGGTGGCGATCGCGATCCAGACCCAGAGCTGTGGGTTGATGATCACGAGGCGTCTCCGCCGTGGCGTTGCGTCTGGTCCGCGACCGGCGCGTACACGGCGCCCACGCCGATCGCGCGGAGGACCTCGTCCTCCTTGGCGTGCATGGCGGCGGCGCGCTCGTCGTCGGTGTCGTCGTGGCCCATGCAGTGCAAGAGACCGTGCACGATGTACAGCAGCAGCTCGCGCATCGCGTCGTGCCCGTGCTCGTTGGCCTCGCGCTCGGCGACATCAAGGCAGACGAGGATGTCGGTCTCGAGCGGCTCGTCGGCGCTCGGCGCGGGGCCCGTCTCCGAGCCGCGTTCCTGCCGGTAGTCGAACGTGAGCACGTCGGTCGGGTCGGGGAAGCCGATGAACCGCTCGTGGGCCTGGGCCATGGCGTCGTCGCCCATCACGCGGACCGCGACCTCGCCCTCGGCGCCGAGGTGCTCCATTGCCGCGAGACCGTGCGACTGGAGCCACGCGCGACGCGTGGCGTCGAGCCGACGCTCGGGGTCCTGGACCTCCAGCGATCGAATCGGCGATGAGTCGGGCGTGCCCGAGCCCGACGCGCGTGAACTAGGAGGTCGGTCGTCGGACTCGGCTTGGCCTGTTTCGGTGTCGTCCATGGTGGGTCCCCCGGGCTGATGAGCCCCGCGTGCGGTTGGGCTCGCGATCGCCGCCGGAGGGCAGAGTGTAGAACGGATCCACCCGCTCGCCCAAGCGCTTTGAGCGCTCCTCCCGACGGGGCCTGATCGGCGGGCGTGGCGACCGGCTTGAGCGCGATCCGGGTGGGGTTGTGCGGGCGGGCCGGGCTGTGCGGGGTTGTGACTTGGAAACCAGGGTCCGCCTTGGCTATCGGGCTCGGCGCGTCCTCAACGCCGGTCGACAAGACGCGTGTGATGACACCCGGACCGCTCGCAGACATCGCGTCGACCCCGCCCACCTCACCGACCCCGCCGATCGGGATCGATCCGGATCGCCTGGGCCTCGCGATCGCCGAGGCCAAGGCGGAGAACACCCGCGTGGTGCTGGACGTGGTGGACGCGTCGCTGACACGCTCGCGCGAGCTGCGTGAGCGGGCGCAGGCGCGGGAGGCCGAGCGGTCGCGCGAGCAGGCCGAGGTCGAGGCGGCCCGGGCGGAGCGCGAGCGGACGTTGGCCGAGCAGGCCGAGGCGCGGGCGGCGTTGGAGCGCGCGCTCGAGGAGCAGGCCCTGCGATCACTCGACGTGCGCGGCTGACACGCGGTCGCGTCTCACGCTCGATCGTTCAGGCCGCGCCGCGCTCTCGGCGACCGGACTCCATCCATCGACGGCACGTCTCGATCAGCAGGCCGCGATCCACCGGCTTGGTGAGGTGGTCGTCGCAGCCCGCGTCGAGGCAGCGTTCGCGATCGGTGGACATCGCGTTGGCGGTGAGCGCGATGATGGGGCGCTCGAAGCCGCGGGCACGGAGCGTGCGGGTCGCGTCGTACCCATCGAGCCGGGGCATCTGCATGTCCATAAGAACGAGGTCGAACGGATGGGCGCCGCGCTCGGCGTCGAGCGCGAGCTCGACGGCGCGCTGGCCGTCCTCGGCGATCGTCACGTCGGCGTCGACCTTGTTCAGGAAGTGACGGAGGAGAAGCTGGTTGTCGGGCCCGTCCTCGGCGACGAGGATGCGCGCGTCTCGCGCGAACGAGGCGTGCTCGATCACTTCGGCCTGGCTCGGGATGCCGTGCGCGTCGCGGTGGTACTCAACGTGGGCGAGCTCGCCCGGATCGACGCGCAGGGTGAACGTGCTCCCCTGGCCCTCGATGCTCTGGACGCCGATGTCGCCACCGAGACGCTGGGCGAGCCGGCGCGAGATCGCGAGCCCAAGGCCGGTGCCGCCGAAGCGTCGCGTGGTCGACGCCTCGGCCTGGCTGAAGGCCTCGAACACGCTGGCGAGCTTTTCGCTGGGAATGCCCACGCCCGTGTCGACGATGTCGAAGCGGAGCGTCGCGGTCGGCGGCGCCCCCTCAAGCCTCACGCGGAGGGTAACGCTGCCATGGGGCGTGAACTTGATCGCGTTGCCCACAAGATTGATCAGGATCTGCTTGAGCCGCGTGGGATCGGTGCGCACGCGTGTGGGGATCTCGCCCTCGAACTCGACGCGCAGCTCGACGCGCTGGTCGGCTGCTTGTGCGGCCAGCAAGCCGACGACCTCGTGGCACACCGCGACCGGGTCGGCGTCCACCCACTCGAGCGTGAGCTCGCCCGCCTCGATCTTCGAGATGTCGAGCACGTCGTTGAGCAGCGCGAGCAGGTGGGCGCCGTTGCGATGGATGACACCCGCCGAGCTCAGCAGCTCGTCCCTCGGCGCGTCGGGGTCTTCCATGAGCTCGGCGAAGCCGAGGATCGCGGTTAGTGGCGTGCGGATCTCGTGGCTCATGTTCGCGAGGAAGCGGGTCTTGGCCTGGCTGGCGGCGTCGGCGTCTTCCTTCGCCGCGACGAGCGACTCGGTCGCCGTCGCGATGCCACGCACGAGCCGCTCGTTGCGGATGCGCAGCTCCTCGTTGAGCTCGGCCTGCAACCTCGGGGCCGCGGTCGCGAGCCGGAGCGCGTCCGTGCGCAGCGCGAACCGCCACGACCAGATGTTGAGCACGATGAGCGCGAAGAACAGCAGGCGGTACGCCGGCCACACGAACATGAGGATCGAGAAGATGTACCCGCAGAACGCGCACCAGAGGAAGATCTGCATCAGCTCGCTGAGCGGCTTGTTGCGGTGCTCGGGCTTCTCGGCGAGGTACGACTTCCGCCAGTAATAGGCGATGCGGAGATACGCGGCGACGACACCGCCCGTGGCGATGATCAGCGCGATGGCCCAAGGCCAGTCCACGCCGCCCTCGGCGGTCTGCATGCAGTGCAGCCGCGGCATGTACTCGCCGTGGTTGGTGAAGAAGTCGAGATCACGCCAGGACCCCGAGCCGGCGGCGCGGAGGGGCTCACCGGCCTCTTGCCCGCACACATCGGATTGTGAATACACCTGGGCCGACCCGGTCATGCCAGAGCATCGACGCTCGACGCCCCCGCGTTCGCCCGATTGATCGATCAGGTCTGGGATCGACGCCGTCGTGCTCGGGCTGTGTTCGTTGACGCCCGGTGTGGGGTGGGCTTCGCGGCGGAGCGGGTGCTGTCACTTCGGCGCGCGTTGGAACGCGATGATCCAGGGGCTCTGTTGCTCGTCCGAGAACGAGATCGTGACGGTGAGTCGGTCGTCGTCGCGTTCGTAGAGGAACGAGCGGATGCCGGTTCGCTCCGGGGCGCCGAAGACGGCTCGGTCGGGCTCGACTTCTCTGCACGGGCAGACGAGCGGGCCGTCCTTCTCGCTGGCCCAGGGGACGAGTCCGGGATTGAAGTGTCGGATATGCAGGGTCGGGCCGGGGTGGTCTGGATCATCGGTGTGCTCGATCGTGACCAGCTCGTAGAGCGTGGTTTGGTCGTCCTTCATCTGTCGGTACATGCCCATGACCGAGCCGGCGACGGGGGCGGACCAGTACTCCTCGGCGGTGACGCCGTTGCCGAGGTCGGCGAGCCAGTGGCCCTCGAGCCAGTCGAAGTCGCTGAGTGTCGGCGCGTTCGTTGCCTCGGCGCGGTGCTCCGCGCGCGCGGCGAGCGTGGATTCGAGCGCGACCGTGGTGACGGTGAGGGCGCCGATCGCGGCGCCGGTCCAGCGGAGTCTGCGGTGCATCGGTTCGTCGTCCTTCTTTGTCTGGTGAGCAGCGTCGCTCTGATCGGGAGCGTGGCCCGGGCCGCGATCGCGGTGTCGCATGGATCGGCGTGCGCTACGACTGCATCAGGCTCTGGCTGAGCATGAGCGCGTTGCCGTCGGGATCGAAGAAGGTGGCGAGCTTTGCGAGGCCGGGGATGGTCTGGGTGTCGCCGTCGAAGCGGACGTCCTTGGAATCCATCTGCGCCCGGGCCTTGTCGAGATCGGCGACGTCGAACGTGGGCACGGGCCCGGCGCCGGTCTTGGGACGCTCGACGTCGCTGAAACCGACATTGACGCCCTCGAGCGGGGTCGAGAGCTCGCACCAGCCGATCTCCTCGGCGTCGTAGAGCAGCTCGCAGCCGAGCACGTCCTGGTACCAGGCCGCGGCCTTCTTGCGGTCCTTGGACTGCATCGCGAGGGTGACCGAGTTCGTCATCTTGAGCGGGTTGGGCATGGCGCGTCTCCGGTGGGTCTGGGATCGGGTTGAACACAATGTATAGTAACTATACAATTGTGTCAATACGATGACACCGGCCGCGACCACCAACCCGGAACGCCTGATCGACCTCTTCCATCGCCGATGGAACGTGCCCGTGCTCGCCGAGTTGCATCGCGGCTCGGGCGCCAAGCTCGCGACGCTCGTGCACCGGCTGGGGCAGCGAGCCTCGGTCCGGGCGGCGATCGACTTCCTTATCGCCCACGGCCTAGCGCGGCGCAACCCCGGCTACGGGCATCCCTTGCGCCCCGAGTTCGTGCTCACGCCCGCGGGCGATCGCATCGGTCCGGCGGTCGTCGCGCTGGTCGACGAGATCGATCGGATCGACGCCGGCGAGGTCGCGTACCGCAAGTGGTCGATGCCCACCTTGGCGGCGATCGCCGGCGGCGCCGAACGCTTCGGTGAGATTCGTCACGCCCTGCCAGGGGTGACAGATCGCGCCCTCTCGCTCGCGCTCAAAGACCTGAGCGAAGCCGGCCTGACGCGACGCGTCGTGGACGAGGGACAGCCGGTGGTGGTTTCCTACGAGCTCACCAACCGCGGGAAGCGGCTCGGCGAGCTGCTGTAACGCCCCGGCGTGGCGGCATCGTCGCCCCATCTGCTCATACGCTTCGATTATGGATCGGCAGGCCCAGCACTGGCGTCGCACGCCGCGGGGCAAGCCCAACGGTGCATACGTGCACTGGTCTGACGCCGATCGTGGCCACCGTTCGAGACTGCTCTGCACGTGGCTGAAGGACTGGCACAAGGACGACGCCGCACAAGTGCCAGTGATCAGCCCGCACCGGGATGAAGCCGATCCGTTGCTCGAGAAGCTGTGCCACAGGTGTCCGAGTTGCAAGAGAGTCTGGAACGAGCGGTTCGACAGGCCGGTCGATGTCACGCTGCTCAATCAGACCTACGGCGGAGATCCACTCACCGGCGCCAAGCTGCGGAATGTGCGACTGGCGCTGCCGCTCGGCAGCGTTCCCAGCGTTGTCCGGGTGGAAACACTCGATCGTCTGCGTCCGCACATCGATGACGGCTGGCTCGTCGGTGATGTGTTTCTTGTATCTGGTGAGCGACTCGGCGGGTTTCGGAGCGTCGTCGATCGCTACGAGATCCCTTTACGCAAGAAGTTTCACAAGGAGTGGTTCAAGTACCACGGCAGCGCTCGCTTTCGATGCTGCGATCGCTGCGGCGCGTTTGATCACCATCTCACGATGGGAGGGGATTACATCCTCGCGAGCGAGGCTCCAAGCTCAGCCATCCGGCTTTCGATGGGATCACTCGTGGTCGAGAGGTCGTTAGCCGAGAAGCTCGATTTGTTCAACAAGCGCACGTGGCCCGGCGGATCGGCGTATGTCACGCCGGTGTACGAGGAGCGCCTGGATCCCATTCCGTCGCCCTATCCACGAACCTGGAACGACTTAGTGGAAGGGGTGCGAGAGAACGGCGACTTCCCATTCGAAGTGTTCGGGCGTTGGACCAGCGATCTCAGGAAACAGGCTGAGCGAGGCGAGTAAGGCTCACCCCTTCGCCATCGCCCCCACGCTCACGCTCACCGGCACAAAGCTCCGCTCCACCCTCGACTCGAACTCGTCGCGGTACTTGTTCATGATGGTGCGGAGGGCCCAGTTGTTGCCGTCGGCGAGGCCGCAGATCGTGGTGCCGGGCATGGAGCCCATGCTGGTGGCGATCTCGAGGGCCATGTCGAGGTCCTTGGTCTTGCCGCCGCCGTCCTCGATGCGGGTCATGAGCTGGTAGAGCCAGCCGGAGCCCTCGCGGCAGGGGGTGCACTGCCCGCAGGACTCGTGCTTAAAGAAGCGGCTGATGTTGCGGGCGACGGCGACCATGTCGGTGTCCTCGTCGAACACGGTGGGGCACGCGGTGCCGAGGCCGAGGACGTTGTACTTCTTGCCGATGTCGAAGTCGAGCTCGGCCTCGTACTGGTCGGGGCCGAGGATGCCCATGGAGACGCCGCCGGGGATGGCACCCTTGAACTTCTTGCCGCCGCGCATGCCGCCGCAGTAATCCTCGACGAACGTGCGGAGGGGGATGCCCAGGTCGAACTCGTAGCAGCCGGGTCGCTCGACGTGTCCGGACATGCCCATGAGCTTCGTGCCGAACGATGGCGGGCCGCCGATGGAGGACTCGCAGCCCTGGCCGCAGAACGCCTCGGCACCTTCTTCAATGATGAAGGGCAGGTGCGCGAGGGTCTCGACGTTGTTGATGATGGTCGGCTTGCCGAAGAGGCCCTTGAGCGCCGGGAAGGGCGGCTTGATGCGCGGCCATCCGCGCTTGCCCTCGAGCGCCTCGAGCAGTCCCGTCTCCTCGCCGCAGATGTACGCGCCCGCACCGCGGTGGCAGTAGCAATCAACCTCGAACTTCAAGCCGGCCTCGTTGGCGCTGGAGTTGATGAGGCCTTTGGGCCCGAAGATGTTGTGGTCGTACGCCTCCTTGATGGCGTTCTCGAGCACCTTGGCCTGGTGGTGGTACTCGCCGCGAATGAAGACGTAGGCCTTGTTGAGCTTGCAGGCGTAGCAGCAGATCGCGATGCCTTCGAGCATCAGGTGGGGGTCAAAGTCGAGCAGCAGGCGGTCCTTGAAGGTGCCGGGCTCGGACTCGTCGGCGTTGATCGCCAAGTAGCGCTCGTGCCCCTCGTCGTTGGGCGTTTTGCCGTCCTCGAGCTTGGGGAGGAAGGTCCACTTGAGCCCGCAGGGGAAGCCCGCGCCGCCGCGGCCGCGAAGCTGGGACTTCTTGACCTCCTCGATCACGTCCTCGGGCTTCATGGTCAGGGCCTTGCGGAGGCCCTCGTACCCGCCGGTCTTGACGTACTCGTCGTAGGTGACGACGTGGCGATCGTTCCAGTCCGCATAGGGCGGCGTGGGGATGCGCTTGGTGAGAATGGGCTCGGTCGTCTTGGGCTGCCAGTCGGCCATGGATGGAGCTTTCTGGGGAAAGGTCTTGGGATCTTCAACGGGGTCGGCGGCGGGGCCCGCGAGACGTGTCATTTCGATCATCGGCTTCCAAGGCCGAATTCGATCCGTAGTGATGTTCGCCGGGCGAGCTCAACGCGATTCTAGAGACCCCATGTCGATTGGCGCGACGCGGCGGGTTCGGCGGACGCCCCACGCGCAATGTGGGGGCTGTGGATAAGGCGACTCGCGAAGTCCACCACCCATATTCCCGAAAAAGGTTCAATTTTCTAAAAAGTGAGTGCCCAATCTGCAAGGCCTGTGGCATGATCCCGTTGTCCTGCGGTCTCGATCGGGGCCGCTTGCTGGTTGCGAGAGGAAGCGGCGTGGTCTGACGGCCGCGCCGAGAAGAAGGAAGGACACCCCAGAATGGTTCGCTTAATGCGTCACGCCTGTGGCATGCGCCCAGTTCTCGTCGCCACCGCAGCGGTCGCCGGCTTGGCCGCCAGCGCCCACGCCACGGTCCGCACGATCGATGGCTCGGCGAACAACCTGAGCGACTCGTCGATGGGCGCGGCGAACACCCAGCTCTTGCGGATGATGCCCGCCGACTACGCCGACGGCATCAGCGCGATGGGCGGCGCCAGCCGGCCCAACCCGCGCGATATCTCCAACGCCATCTCCGCGCAGACCGCCCCGCTCGGCAACTCGATGGACCTCACCAGCATGTTCTGGCAGTGGGGCCAGTTCATCGACCACGACTTCAGCCTGACCGGCGGCGGATCCGAGTCGGTGCCGATCGCGGTCAACACGCCCGGCGATCCGCTCGGGCCCTCGATCCACTTCAACCGATCGGTCTTCGACCCCACCACCGGCACCAGCGCCGCCAACCCGCGCCAGCACATGAACGAGATCACGCACTGGCTCGATGGGTCGATGGTCTACGGCTCGGACAACTCAACCGCGACGGGCCTCCGCGCCAACGACGGGTCCGGGCGCCTGCTCGTCTCCGCCGACAACATGCTGCCGGTGAACGACGGCACACTCGGCGTCACCATGGGCAACGACGGGCAGTTCCCCGACAACACCCTGCGGGCCGCGGGCGACGTGCGGGCCAACGAGGTCGCCGGGCTGACCGCGCTGCACACCGTGTTCGTGCGCGAGCACAACCGCCTCGCCGACCAGATCAAGACCGACAACCCGGCGATGTCGGGCGAGGACGTGTACCAGCAGGCCCGCAAGCTCGTGGGCGCGCAGATCCAGAAGATCACGTACGAGGAGTGGCTCCCGAGCCTGCTGGGCTCGCAGTCGCTCGACGCCTACGCCGGCTACGACAACAGCGTGGACTCGAGCATCGCGACGGAGTTCTCGACCGCCGCGTTCCGCATCGGGCACACCATGCTCAACCAGGAATACCTCAAGCTCGACCAGGGCGGGAACGTCACGAGCGAGGGCAACCTCTCGCTCGCCGCCTCGTTCTTCGACCCGAGCGTGCTCACCGCCGACAACATGTCCGACATCTTCCGCGGACTCGCGTGGCAGGAGGCCAACGAGGTCGACACGCAGGTCATCGACGAGGTCCGCAACATGCTCTTCGGGCCTCCCGGGGGTGGCTTCGGCTTGGATCTCTTGAGCCTGAACCTGCAGCGCGGACGCGACCACGGCCTGCCCGACTACAACGCGATGCGCGCCGCGTTGGGCCTCGGTGCCGCCACCGACTTCTCCGACATCACCAGCGATCCCGCCCTCGCCGCCGAGCTCGCCAGCCTCTACGGCGATGTCGATGACGTGGACATCTGGATCGGCCTGATGAGCGAGGACAAGCTCGCCGGGTCGGGCGTCGGCGAGACCATGGCGAGGATCCTCATCGACCAGTTCACCCGCCTGCGCGACGGGGACCGCTACTTCTACCTCAACGACGGATCGCTCACGTTCGAGGACCTCGCGTTCATCGAGAACTCGACGCTCGCCGACCTGCTGATGCGCAACACCGACATCTCGTTCCTGCAAGGCAACGTGTTCGTGATGGGCATCCCCGCCCCCGCGACCGCCGCGTTGCTCGGCACCGGCGGGCTGCTCGCGACGCGCCGTCGTCGCCGCTAACTCCTCGAACCATCCGAAGAGACCAATCGCAAGGGCCGATCCGAGAGGGTCGGCCCTTTGTGGTGCGCAATAGTCGTGCGCGATCGGTGGCGCGTTAGAGGTGCTCGCGGCCTTCCATGGGCTCGACGATCATCTCCTCGACCGTGGTGCGTCGCAGGGTGACCTTCTCGCCGTTGGGCCCTTGGGTCTCGGTCTCTTCTTGGTGTCTGGCGACGGCCTTGGTCTCGTGGTCGGGCACGTCCTCGGGCTTGGTCTTGGCGCCCCAGATGACGCCGCCGACCAGCTCGCCGAGGTTTCGCATGAGCGACTTTTTGCCCACAGCCGACGCTCCATCCAGAACGGTCAGTGCCCGTCGGACTTTGCCGCCTCGTCGATCAGCCCCGCGACCTGCTCGGGCTTGACGAACTCGTGCAGCGTCTCGTCGACGAGGATCGCGGGCGCGCCGCCACAGGCACCGATGCACTCGAGCTCCACGATCGTGAACTGGTCGTCGTCGGTGGTCTCGCCGACCTCGACGCCGAGCTTGGCGCGCACCGCGTCGGTGATCTCCTGCTGCCCGCAGAACTCGCAGGCGATCGACCGGCAGACGGCCACCACGTGCCGGCCCTTCGGGTGCAGCCAGTATTCCTCGTAGAACGAGGCGGTGTCGATGACGTCCGCGGGCTTGATCTTGAGGTGCTCGGCGATCTCGAGCATCGCCTGATGGGGCACCCAGCCGTACTCGTGCTGGATCATGTGCAGCGCTGGCAGCAGGGCGGCCATCGTGGTCTCGAAGCGCGGGAGGTAGACCTCGTCGAGCTCGGTCCGCATCGCGTCCGTGAGGTACGGCTCGTCGCGGCGTTCGACTCGGGTGGTGGCGGAGGGTTTGGTGATCCAGGCCATGAACGCGTCTCTCCAAGAGTCCGCGGGGCGTGGGCTCGTCGCCGCGACGCTCCGCGTCCGTCAGTGTAGGGGGTCGCGGCGGGTGGTCACGCGGCGTGGGTGGGGCATCGCCGGCGCTAACGCCTGGCACGCAGACACGCCGGACGCGGCGTCGGCTGGAAGGCCGGATGGAAGGCCGGCGCCGTTGTTGCGCTGTCCGGGCAATGCGGTGTGCTCGCCGGCGTTGCTCCAACGCTTGTGGGCTGTCTCGTGCTGGTCTCGTCCATGGGCGTCGCCAGGGGAGTTGTCATGCGCCATCTCGATTCGATCACCATCCAATGTGCCGCCGTGGCGCTGCTCGCGCCGCTCGCGTCCGCCCAGGTTGTCACGCGCTTTGTCGATCCGCTCGCGACGGATCCCGAGATTGTCGAGGTGGAGCTGCCACTGGCCGACGGCGTGCCGCTTGAGCACTTCGTCGCGGTGAACCCATCGAACGACAACGGGCGGCTATTCGTCTGGCTGTCTGGCAGCGGCGGCGCGCCGGGGCAGTACCAGGCGCTCAGCACGACCGCCGCGGAGATCGGATACGACGTGGTCGGCTTGGTGTACGACAGCTGGCCCGCGGTGAACTTGTTTACAACGAACGACACCGACCCGACGCTGCCCGAGCGCATCCGGCGCGAGCGCCTGTTCGGCGAGGATCTGTTCGACGAGATCAATGTGAACCCCGCCAACAGCGTGGTCAATCGGCTCGCCAAGATCATCCAGCACCAGTCGACGAACCACCCGGCCGAGCCGTGGTCGCGCTATCTCACGCCCTCGGGCGAAGTGAACTGGCGCCGCGTGGTCGTCGGCGGGCACTCGCAGGGCGCCGGGCACACCGCGTACCTGACCAAAGCGTTCGAGCTCGACGGCGCGCTGCTGATCGCCGGGCCGGGCGACTTCGTGCAGGGCCTCGGCACGGCGCCGTGGGTCTTCGAGCCGAGCCTCACGCCGGCCGATCGGTGCTTCGCGTTCACGCACGTCGACGATCCGACGGCGCCCGGGTTCTTTGGCAACCAGCGCATCCTCGGTCTCGACGCGTTCGGTCCCATCGAGAGCGTCGACGGCAAGGCCGCCTTTCAGATCGATAGCCACATGCTCGCGAGCGTGCTGCCCGTGCCGCCCGGCGACGCGCACTCGGCCGTCGCGGTCGATGCGCTGCTGCCGCTCGACGCCAACGGCGTGCCGGTGTATCGCCCCGCGTGGCTGTCGATGTTCACTCGCGTGGCGCCGGGCCCGTGCACACCGGCCGACATCACGAGCACCTCCGCGTGCGAGCCGGGGCTGAGCGATGGCGCCGTGGACCTGAGCGACTTCTCGTGCTACCTCAGTCTCTGGGCCGCGAGCGACCCGGCGGCGGACCTGACCACGATCGGCGCCTGCCAGCCGGGCACGGGGGGAGATGGGGTGACCCTGTCCGACTTTGCGTGCTATCTCGGGATCTGGTCGGTGGGATGTCCGTGACATCGGAATGACGGAATGCTGAGGTGGGCGGCAAGAGTTATCCGCGTATCCCCAAGTAGGGACGGAGAACCGCCATGCCCGCCGAGACACTGACTCAGACACGCCACACCGCCCACGATCGCGCCGCCGCGGGACGTCGGTGGATCGGCGTGGTCGAGGCCTTTGGGGCTGATCAGGATCTGTGGCGTCTGCCCTCGTGGAAGCGTGCGGCCGCGAACAACGCGTCGGGCGCGCATGGGCCGCACATGGCCCAACGAGGGCGACGGATGCGCGCCAGCGCGGCCTCACGTCGATCGAGCTCGTAGGGGCGGCTAGCTGTCGGCCGTGTCGCCGGTGGTGTCGGCGGCGCGCTGAGTGGCCAGCCGTTCGCGCCGCTTGACCCAGTGCCCCGGCCAATCGAGACGCGCGGCGCGATCGCTCGCCGAGGCGCGCAGCAGCAGCACCGAGCCGGCGAGGATGCCGAGCTGCCCGGCGTACTCCGAGCCCTCCTCGAGCGCCTCGCCGAGCCCGCCTTCCATGTCGAAGATCCGCTCGATGAAATCGTCGAGCACATAGCCCGAGACGAGCAGCCCGGCGCCCAAGAACAGCGCGACCACCGCGGCGTCACGCCTCGAGAACAGCCAGAACCATGGGATGCGAGCGAACGCGAAGGGCAGCAAGGTCGCGGCGAGGATCGCCAGCGCCACACCCGCCCACACGGCGCGCACGCCGACGGACGTCTCGCTCGACAGCCACCAGTCGATCCTGAAGTGCACCGCGTGCTCGGACGCGATGCCCAGCATCG
>JBCAXI010000044.1:0-12380 GCA_038534175.1 Planctomycetota bacterium
GTCGCCCGACGCCTGCGCCTTCATGATCGCCTGCTCGCGAATGCGGCGGAATTGCTCGTACTCCTTGCGCATCGCGGCGAGGTCCTTGCCTGGGCGCTGCTTGACGATCTCGATGAGCAGCGCGTCGACCTCCTCGGGCTTGGGGTCGTCTGCGAGGCGCTCCATCGCGGTGTTGAGCGCTTTCTTGTCTTGCACCGGCACCTCGAGGCGCACGATGTCGGTCATCTTCTCGGGCTCGAAGAGGGCCGTGGTCTGCGTGACGGTGTAGTCGGCCTTCTGGATCGCCTCGCGCTCGTCGTCCAGGCTCTCCGGGCGGTACTCGCCCTCGGGGATGGTCGCGAGGTCGGCCGGAATCGCGCCGGCACCGGGCAGCATTTCTTCTTCTTCCAGCGGCGGTCCGCTGGAGCCGGGCAGCATTTCTTCTTCCTCCTCTAACGGCGGGCCGCCGGCGGGGTCCGACGCGTCGGAGTTGGCCTCGTCATCGTCCTCGAAGTCGACCTCGTCGAGCTCCTCGACGAGTTGCAGCACGGGCTCGACGGACTTGAGCCCGGCACGCTTCTTCACGAGCATGCGGAGCGCCTTGGTCTGCTTGTCGGCGAAGCCGAGCTTGGTTTTGAAGATGAGCTGACCCGTGTCACTGTCGAACTCGACCACGCCCTGGTAGGCCTTGGGCGACCCTGCTGCGGCCTTGGCCTCCTTGGCCTTCGACTTGGGGATGCGTTTCTTGGATAGGTCGAGGTAGTGGTCCTCGAGCTTCGAGCCGGCGGCGAAGAGAAAGTTCCGCGGCTTCTTCTTGGCGACCTTGAGCGCGGCGATCAGCGCTTTGCCGTCGAGTCCGGGCATGGGCGGGCGTCCTTGGCGTCCGCGATGGGGCGGGCGGACGCGGTGCGCAGCGTACCACGCGAGACGCGGAATCCGGCGCCGGATCCCCTCGCAGACGGAACGCGGCGGCCGCGACAGATGCGAGCCGGGGCGGGCGCGGCCTATGTGCCTCGGGTGTCGCCAAAGAGCTGGATGTGCACGCGCGGGCAGAACCGCCAGCCGCGTTCGAGGCAGGCGTCGACCACCCAGCGCACGTCGTCCGGCGAGGGGACCGTGACGCCCTCGGGCATGAGCATGACCTCGTCGGGTCGCCAGCCCGAGAGTCGGCGCAGCACCGACTCGATCTCGTCGAGGTCCTCCGGCGCGGTCGCGACAAACTTGAGCTGCCTCGCCGGGTAGTCGTCGAGGAGTTGCTGCAAGGTGGCGAAATCGAGTCGGCGTTGCTCGTGGCGCTCGGCCCAGGCGCCGGTCGGATCGCGCGGGTCGCCGATGGGTGTCGAGCTGGCGAGCTTGGGCGAGAGGCTCATCAGGTCGCAGGCGAGGCCGACTCTCTCGCGGAGGGGATCGCGCGCGATCGTGCCGGCGGTCTCGATGGTGATGTGCAGGCCCGACGCGCGGAGTGCGCAGCTCAGCGGCTCGATCGCGTCGAAGAGCATCGGCTCGCCGCCGGTGAGCACGGCGTGGCGTACGCCGCTGGCCTTGGCCTCGTCCACGAGCGCGTCGATCGTCCGCGGCTCGCCCTCGGGCTTCCAACTCGCGTACGGCGTGTCGCACCACGAGCACCGCAGATTGCACCCCGAGACGCGGATGAAGTGCGATGGCGTGCCGGTGAGCGCGCCCTCGCCCTGGATCGACGTGAACGTCTCGGAGATGGGCAGCTCGGCGCTCACGCCTTCACCAGCGTCGTCGCGTAGAACGGGCGGCCCTCGACGCGGTACTTGCGCTCGAAGTTCGTGCCCACGACCTCGCCCTCCTGCGCGCCCGGTGGTGGCTCGAAGGGGCGGCGGTCGAAGCGGGGCTCGTGGTCGGCGCTCGTCCATCGGTCGAAGTGCGCTTCCATCCAGGCCCAGTAATCGGCGTGGTCGGTGACGATGCGCAGCTCGCCGCCCGGCTCGAGCACGCGATGGATCTGGGTGAGCGCCGCGTCGCGCACCACGCGGTTCTTGTGGTGTCGCTTCTTGGGCCACGGATCGGAGAAGTAGAGATGGACGACGCGGACGATCACGCTCGGCACGCGCCAGCGGATGAAGTCGGTCGCGTCGGTGTGCAGCACGCGCACGTGGGGGAGCTGGCGGCGACGCACGCGATCGGCGGTGTAGAGATAAAACTCGTGGGCCCACTCGATGCCGAGCAGGTTCACGTCGGCTTTCTGCTCGCCGTATTGCAGGAGGAAGGCGCCCTTGCCCGAGCCGATCTCGATCTCGAAGGGGCGCTCGGGCTCGGGGAACCAGCCGCGCGGATCGAGGCGTCCGGCCTCGGGATCGGTGAGGACCTCGTCGGGCAGCGGCGGAAGCTCATCCTCCGAGACGCCCACGACGCCGCGCGCGTCGTCGAGTGTTCGCCCGTGGCCGAGTCCGAAGGACACGTCGATCAGTTCGCCGGCGCGTGCACGCCGTTGGAGGAGGCGGTGACGGCGATATCGGCGTTGTCGGAACCCCCGGGCTTGGCCGGCTTGGACTCGGCTTGCGAGTGGTCGGCGGGCTGGGACTTCTTGTCGGTTGAGAACCGTGGCGAGCCGATCTTGGCGAGCAGCGCGCGGTATTCGCCGTAGGCCTCGGGATGGCAGCCCCCGTCTTTCTTGATGCGCTCGCGCATGGGCGCCAGCCCAACGGAGCGGAAGAGCGTGCGCAGCCGCGACTCGTTGAAGGGGTGGGGGTGCATCTCGTCGGAGTAGTCCATGAGGTCGACGAGCAGCCAGACCACGCCGTCGTGCTTGAGCAGGCGTCGGATCTCGGCCATGGTCGCACCGGGGTCGCTGACATGGTCGAGCGCGTTCTCGATGACGACGACATCGGCGACGGCGCTGGGCAGCGGCACGTGCTCGCCCTGACTGGCGAGGTAGACCACGTCCTCGCACTCGGGCGGCAGGAGGCCCTCGCTGGCGTAGCCGTCGGCGATGGGATCGACCGCGATCGACCGGCGCCACTTCGTCATCGCGATGGATGGCATCGGTCCGGGCCCGAACTCCACGGCGGTGCGCGTGGAGGACCACGCCTCGATGCCGCTCCACCCGGCGCCATGCTTCGACGCTAGATCGAGCCAGCGGGCGAGTTCGGCGATGCGGCCTCGCTGCCACTGTCGGCACTTCTCAAAGAAGGGCATGCCCCAGAGGCGCTGCGACTCGCGGTTGACCATGCCCTCCCAGAAGGCGAGCTCGGGCCCGTACTTCTGGCTGAGCGCGACGTTGGCGACGCCATCGGGGCCCACGGCGTGCCCGCGGAGCGTGCCCCGCCAGACGCCGATGTTCGCCCTCGCCGCCACGGCCTGCTCGACCTTCGCGAGCCGCTCGACGCTCTCGATCACGCCGGGACGCGTCGCGCGATACGCCGCTCGCTTGAGGATCTGCTTGGGCGAGTCGTCCCCGACCGCGTCGTCGCTCGATGCCGTGGGCAGGCCCGTCAGGTGGGCCTCGATGCGATCGAGCGTGTGGGCCACGTCCTGGAGGCCCGGGCGTAATGCCCTGCGGGCGATTGACTTAGCGGAATCCTTGAGACTCATTCGTCCGATCCCTCCGTGGGGCGGCCCCGGGCGGCAACGCGTGGCAGACGCAGGAGTTTACGTCGCCAGAGGCGACCGCGCGATCGGGGCCGCCCGGTCTCCCTGAAGCAGGGCGGAATTGCGACGGATTGGAATCGATCTGGCGGCGGGTCCGTATAAGTTGGTGAAGCCATCCGAGATCGGTCGGTTGGTGCCCCGTGTTGGGGGGTTGGGCGGCCAGTTGGGCACGTTTGGTGACTCAGTGTGCGGGGTGCACCGATAGAAGAGGGATGGCTCGGCGTGCGCGATCGGCTGATCGCGATGAGCCGCTTTCGACGTCGTTGGGGCGTCGCTTTGGTGTGGTTTCGCCAAGGGCAGGCGCCGCAGGAGCGCGACAAGGGGCAGCGTCATGATCGACGAGACGGGGCGTCACGGACACGACACGGGCATCGGTGGGGGTCAAGGTGGCGGCCAGGGCGGCGAGCTGGCGGACCTGATCTCGTCCCGCATTGACCGGGGGCGGTTCCACGAGCTGCACTGGTCGGGCAGTTTCTGGGACTACCTGGATATCTGTGCGCGCGAGCCGCATGTCGTGCGCAACGCGTACCAGCGCTTGTACGACGCGATCATGTCGCACGGCTATGAGCGGTACAAGCTCTTTAAGAAGGACTGCGTCCGCTATCACTTCTTCAGCGATCCGATCGACCAGGGCAACGACGGCATCTTCGGGCTCGACTTCACGCTGATGCAGCTCGTGGACACGCTGCGCTCGGCGGCCGAGGGCTACGGCACCGACAAGCGCATCCTGCTGCTGCACGGGCCGGTGGGCTCGAGCAAGTCGACGATCGCGCGTCTGCTCAAGAAGGGCGCCGAGGCGTACAGCCGAACCAACGAGGGCGCGTTGTACTCGTACAGCTGGCTGCTCGACGAGAACTGTGAGATCAACGCGGTCAGCGACGGCGCCCGCGAGGCGGTCAAGGCGTTCGAGTATCCCTGCCCGATGCACGAGGACCCGCTGATTCTGGTGCCGCGCGAGGCTCGGTCGGATCTGCTCGAGCGGCTCAACGCGAGCTATGAGCCCGAGTTCCACGGCGGCAAGCTGCGCGTGGAGGGCGAGCCCGATCCGTTCTGCCGCAAGATCCTCGAGGATCTCATGACGTTCTACGACGGCGACTGGAAGCGGGTGATGTCGCACGTCAAGGTGCGTCGCGTGGTGCTCAGCGAGAAGGACCGCGTGGGCATCGGCACCTTCCAGCCCAAGGACGAGAAGAACCAGGACTCGACCGAGCTCACCGGCGACATCAACTACCGCAAGATCGCGCAGTACGGCAGCGACAGCGATCCGCGTGCGTTCAACTTCGACGGCGAGCTCAACATCGCCAACCGCGGCATCTGCGAGTTCATCGAGGTGCTCAAGCTCGACGTGGCGTTCCTGTACGACCTGCTCGGCGCGAGCCAGGAGCACACGATCAAGCCGAAGAAGTTCGCGCAGACGTACATCGACGAGGTGATCGTCGGGCACACGAATGAGCCGGAGTACAAGCGGCTGCAGTCGAACGAGATGATGGAGGCGTTCCGCGACCGCACGATCAAGATCGACGTGCCGTACAACATCCGCCTCGACGACGAGATCAAGATCTACCAGAAGGACTTCGGCGAGCGGAAGATCAGCGCGATGCACATCGCGCCGCACACGCTCGAGGTGGCGGCGATGTGGGCGGTGCTGACGCGCCTGGCCGAGCCGAAGAAGGCAGGCCTGACGCTCATGCAGAAGATGAAGCTGTACAACGGCAAGTCGATTCCCGGCTTCACCGAGGACTCGGTGAAGGAGCTAAAGGAGGAGGCGCCGCGGGAGGGCATGGACGGCATCAGCCCCCGCTTCGTGCAGGACAAGATCTCCAACGCGCTTGTCTCGAGGCAGGCGATCGACGAGAAGACGCTCAACCCGTTCATGGTGATGAACACGCTCGAGTCCGGGCTCGATCACCACTCGTTGATCAACGACGAGGAGACGAAGAAGCGGTACAAGGAGATGCTCGCGGTCGTCAAAGAGGAGTACGAGGACATCATCAAGGGTGAGATCCAGCGCGCGATCAGCGCCGACGAGGAGGCGATCAAGCGTCTCTGCGCCAACTACATCGAGAACGTGCGGGCGTACACGCAAAAAGAGCGCGTGCTCAACAAGTACACGGGGCGCGAGGAGGAGCCGGACGAGCGGCTGATGCGCGCGATCGAGGAGAAGATCGACATCCCCGAGAGCCGCAAGGACGACTTCCGCCAGGAGATCATGAACTACATCGGCGCTCTCGCGCTCGATGGGAAGAAGTTCGAGTACAACACCAACGCCCGGTTGTACAAGGCGCTCGAGCTGAAGCTGTTCGAGGACAGCCGCGACACGATCAAGCTCAAGAACCTCGTCAGCAGCGTCGTCGACGACGAGACGCAGCAGAAGATCGACGTGGTCAAGCAGCGTCTGATCAAGCAGTTTGGGTACAACGAGGTGTCGGCGACCGACGTGCTGAACTACGTGGCGAGCATCTTTGCCCGCGGCGACAGCAAGTCGGCGTGACGGGCGGACGCGCGATGGCCAACGCCGAGACCATCTTGTTTTATGACCACGACGCCGACCAAAACGGGCACGCCTTCGTGCGCCCGTATGGGCAACGTGTGACGATCGGCTTCGCGCTCGAGACGGGACGCGAGATCGAGGCGACGGTGGACCGCGAGGTCGTGGAGGAGCTCGTCCGTGCGCTGCAAGCGGCGATCACCGAGGCGGCGTGACTCGCAGGCACTGGGAAGCCGCTAGCGCCAGCTCTCCTCAGAGTCGTCCTCGGCGTGCTTGGGGTCGGTGTCGGGGTCGGGGGCAAAGATGCCTCGGAGGTGCGCGGGGCTCATGCCCAGGTTGCCAGCGATGCGCTCGATGAGACGCAGCTCGTCCTCGGCGATGTCGTCGTCCGAGGCGGCGATGTCCAGCGCGATGCGAACGATCATCTCTTTGCCATGCTCGTTGATGTGCGGCGCGACCTCTCGCAGCGTGCTGTCGACAGGGACCCGTCCATCGAGCGCTTGTGTTGCGAGCGTCGAGATCTCGTCCGGCGGCAGCTGCGCGCCGGTGACCTGAGCGACGATGTCGGTGGCGCGGGCGATCTCTTGTGGATCGATGTGCCCGTCGGCGGCGATCATCGCGGCGACCACGTTGGTGACGGCCGTGTTGAACGCGCCCTCCATCTCGGCCCGCTGTTTCTCGGGGTCGTGGCTGAGCACGTCGAGGTGGAACTCACCCTTGCAGTCCTGGCACTGGATGAACTCGTGTCCCCCGGAGATCGGGATGATCGGGATGAAGTAGAGATGGAAGAACTGACGCCCGCGTCGTTTCTTGTGGGCTCGGCGGGCCTGGCACTGCGGACAGAAGAACTCGCCGTGCTCGCGGGGGGTCTTGACGGTCTTGGTGCCGAAGAGGATCATCGTGAACGCCTCCGCTTGTGAGTGCTCGGGCCGGCTGCGGCTCGTCGCAGCCTACCACGGGAGACGCGTGAGTCGGAGCGCGTCGGATCATGACCCGCAGGACAATTGTGCCGCGCCGCTTGCTGTTGAGGTCGTGATGGTGACGGGCGCTCGATCCGTGTCTCTGGCATGAATCACTCCGAAGCAACGCGCTTTCAAAGCGTGCAGACGACGATCTTCGTGCTGGCGGCGGTCTCCGTGGTTCCGGCCGCGGCGTTCGCGTGCGCCGCGGCCTGGAGCGGATGGCTCGGCGCGGGGGACGTGCCGTTCGCTGCGATCGCGCTCTCGATACTGGTGGGTGTCGGCGTGGTGGTGAGCCTCATCGGTTCGTTGTTCACGTGGCCCACCGCGTTGGTGCGATCGCTTCCGGCGTTGCGGTCTCAGGAGCGCCCCGGCGGGGGCCGTCTCTCGGATCGCGCTTGGACCGTGGGCGCCGAGATCACGAGCGTGGGCGTCGCGGGGCTCGGCGTGCTGCTCAGCGCGCTGCTCTGGGCCTCGGGTTCGCGGGTGGGCGTGGCGTTGTCAAACTGGGTGTTGATTGTTGCCGGCGCCTGTGTGCTCGTTGCGGCGGTGGCTCGCGCCGCGCGGCACCACCGGGTCTTGGTGGTCGGCGGCGCGCGATCAAGACTCTGCGTGATGAGCGGGCTGCTCAACGCGTTGGCGGGCGTCGGCGCGTTGCTCGCGGCGTGCGCACTGTGGATGTTGGTAGTTGGTCTGGTCGTGACGCTCGGATACGGGCCGGCACCGGCGGCCGAGCCGGTCGGCATGTTGCACGACCTGAGCGAAGAAGAACAAGCCGTGCACGCGGGGGCTGGCATGGTCTTCATCGCCCCGGTTGCCCTTCCGCTTATGGTTGCCGAGGCAATGGTCGCCGCGTTCGAGGCCGTGATGGGGCCGTTGCTGGTGGTGGCCGGCCTGGGCGTCACAATGCTGGCGTGCGTGTGGCTGTCGACCGCGTCTCTGGGTCAATCATCGGTTTTTTTGTTCGCGTCGCGTGCTCGGCGTCGGGTCGCGGCGAGCCCCGCGTGATGGGGCGTTCGAGGTCGGGTCGTGGTATCCCGAGGTCGACGCCGCCCATGGCTTGCCCTTCGGGTCAAGCCGTGGCACCCTTGGCCGGATGACTCCCGATGTCCCCACGTCCGGCTCCATTCGTGTGCGCGTCCGCTATTGCGAGTGCGACCCGATGGGTGTCGCGCACCACGCCTCGTATGCGCCGTGGATGGAGATGGCGCGCACGGAGTTGCTGCGCACTGGCGGCGTCACGTACGCGCAGCTCGAGCGTGAGGGTGTGTTCCTCGTCGTGACCAAGCTCGAGGTGCGGTACCGCCGCCCGATCCGGTACGACGACGAGGTTGAGATCCGCTGCCGCGTGGTGGGCGGCGGGGGTGGGTCGAAGGTGAAAGTTCGGCACGAGTACGAGCTGGTGTTGGTGGGCGCGGGCGACGGGAACGACGCGCGGCTGGTCGATCGCGGCGGGCAGTGCTCGGTCGCGACGACAGAACTGGCCTGCGTGACCGGGGAGGGGCGTGTGCGCGAGCTGCCTCACTGGCTCATCCCGAAAGGCAGCTGACCGTTCAGGGTGCCGTGGTCTGGAGCCCGTAGGTCGGAAAGTCGCGTGTTGCGTGCCGGATCACAACGTCGTGACCTTCGCGTCGCTGAGACCACGGCGGCAATGGTTGATCGATCCAATCACAAGTTGGTGAACGCTTGCAAACCGGCGCGAGCCACGCGAGCGGCCTGTTCGGCGCGCGATCTCACGCCGACTGTGCGGTTTTCGACCGGTGGGACGGTTCCAAGCCGATGCTTCAAGCATGTCACGCCGATCTTGGCCGAGCTTGGTGATCCGTCACGAACGACTACCATCCCCGCCTCGTCGGAGCGTGGCACGCACGCTGGCGAGCGAGGCCAGCCCTCTGCGAGGACACGCATGAGCGACGATCCGCGGCGCCATCACAGCCCGCTGGAAGAGCTCGAAGAGGCCATTGTCGAGATCGAGCGTCGCGTCATCCGTCTCGGACGGATGCGGATCCCGCTTCCCAAGAAGCGGTATCTCGCGCTCGGCGCGGTGGGCCTGCTGCTCGCGATCGCGGGTGGTCTGTACGTGCTGACACAAACGGGCGTGACCAAAGCGCTGGTGCTGCCACGGGTGAGTGGCCTGATCGCGGCGCCGGTTGAGGCCGAGCGGGTGCGGTTCCAGCCCGACGGCACGCTGGTCATCGATGCCGCGCTCGTGCGCGCGCCGGGCGTGGAGGGCGAGGCGGGCGCGTTTCTCGCGATCGATCGCCTCGACGCCAAGCTCCGATGGGGCGCGCTGCTCACGGGCAGGGTGGTTGTGGATCGTCTCACGCTCGTGCGCCCGGAGGTGACGCTGAGCCAGCACCGCGAGACCGGGCGTCTGAACGTGGGCGGCCTGGCGCTGGCGAGCGGCAAGGAGTCGGTCGGCGCGCCGGTGCTGCCCGAGATCGCGATCGAGGGCGGCGCGATCGTGCTCGGCGAGCACGATGACGAGACGTTTACGACGTTGCGGCGTCTGGAGGTAGACGACGACACGTCGGGGCTCAAGCGCGTCGGGGAGAAGTACGAGTTCGCGCTCAAGGAGGTCGACGCGGACAACGTCGATCCGATTCGCCTCGCGGGCACGCTCGACGACACGGGCATCGATCTCACGCTGAACGCGGTGGCGTTGGAGCGATGGTCGGGCGGCGCGATGCCCGAGCGGCTCGAGTCGGTCTGGGAGCGGCTGGATGTCGAGGGCGCGATCGCGGGCGCGACGATGCGCTACGACGCGGCGGAGGGATCGCTGGACGTGGTCGTCGGTCTCGATGGTGTGGCGCTGACGCTCCCAACGGGCGGACGCGAGGCGCCGGGGCCGCGGATGCGCGACGTCTCGGGTGAGCTGCGATTCCAGAACGAGGGATTCCAGGGACGGATCGTGGGCAACCTGCTGGAGACGCCCTTCGAGGTGGATCTGGACTACCACGGGTTCGATCCCGAGTCTCCGTTTCAGGCCAAGCTGACGACCGAAGACTGGTGGCTCGAGGGGCAGCCGGAGATTCTCGACTACGCGCCCCACGTCGTGCGCCGGCGGCTCGGCACGTTCGGCTTTCCGAGCGCGATGGTGAACGCCGAGGTCAACCTGTGGCGAGGCGATCCGGTCGCTGGGGTGCCCGCGAAGATCGACTACGAGGCGTCGATCCTGTTTGAGCGCGGCACGGCCGCGTACGAGTACTTTCCCTATGTGTTCGAGAACATGTCGGGCGAGATCCTGGTCACGTCCGACGCGTTGAACATCCTCCGGATCGAGGGCGAGGCGTCGACGGGCGCGCGGATCGGTGCCGAGGGCGTGATCGCGCCTCCCAAGCCCGGCGCCGAGGTGGATCTGACGGTCGTCGCCGACGGCGTGCCGGTGGACGAGGCGCTGGTGCAGGCGCTGGGCGCGCACCGACGCAAGCTCGTCAAGGCGTTGTTCAACGAGGACGAGTACGCCGACCTGCTCGAGGCGGGGTTGGTCATACCGCCGGCCGAGGCGAGGGCGCTGGAGCGCGAGCGGGCGACGCTTGAGCGCACGGCCCAAACCGTCGGGCAACGTGAACGCCTGGCCGAGATCGAGCATCGACTCCAGACGCCCGCGTTCGAGCCTGGCGGCCAGGCCCGGGTGGAGGTGCGCATTCTCCGGGCGCTCGGCGACGACTCGGAGTTCGAGCGGCGCATCACCATCCGGCTCGACGAGGCGGGCATTCTCCCCGAGCAGTTCCCGCTGCCGATCCGGGCCGAGGGCCTGGTCATCGAGATCGTCGGGGACGATCTGCGGCTGGCCGAGGGGGAATACAGCACGCTACGCGGCGGGGAGGCGACGGTCTCGGCGGTCGCGGATCTCGGTCTGGACGCCGACGGCAAGCCCAAGCCCTTCGCGCCGCGGATCGACGTGCAGGCGCGGGGCGTGCCGATCGACGATCTGCTGGTGCACGCGATCCCGGGCCCGAGCGATCGCCAGACGGCCGAGGCCGGCACCTCGGTTCGGCAGATCTTGAACGACCTTCGTCTTGTGGGCGATGTCGACTGCACGGCGCTGATCGCGCCGCGTGCCGAGGGCGACAAGGATCTTGGTTTCGATGTGCACGTGCGGGCTAACAGTGTCTCGGCCTCGCCCGAGGCGAGGTTCGCGTCGGACCGCATCGCGATCAATGGCGTGTCCGGCTCATTGCGTGTCAGCGAGCGTCGGTTGGATCTGAGCCTGGCGGGCGAGGCGTGGCCCGCGGGCGAGTTGCCGCACATGACCCAGGGCGTGCGGAGCCTTGGTCGGGTCGAGCTCTCGGCGGACGTGACGTTCGCCAGAAGCGACGCGGGGCTCCGCGAGCCGGTGTTCACGGCGGACGTGCAAGCGACGGACGTCGATCTCACGGGCCCGTACGAGGATCTGGTCGCGGTGTTTAGCCCCGAGGGCGCCCAGACGCTGGCCGATCTGCGCGCGGCGCGGCGACCGGCGGGAGGCGTGAAGCTCCAGTCGCGGCTACGCAGCCGAAGCGATGGCGGCGTCGATGTGGGTGTGACGCTCTCGCGGATGCGCGATGTCTCGTTCGACGCCGCGGGCGGGCGATTGACGCTCGGTGACACCGAGGGCGCGATGCACGTGCGCATCGGCGAGGAGACGCACGCGCGGTTCGACACGCTCGTGGCGCCCATCGAGTTTGATGGCGCCCCCGCGGGGATGATGACACTGAGCGGGACCACGCCCATCGGGGCGTCGGGCGGGCGCGAGGCGGGCGATCGGCCGCGCGACGCGCTCGATGTGACGCTCTCGGATGGGCGGTTCGAGTCCGGATTGGTGGGCGCGATCGCGTCGCAGCGCATGGGCGAGGGATTCGCGTCCCTGTTCGCGTCCATCGAGCCGCAGGGGGGATTCGATCTGGAGCTGACGGCCGAGCCGATGGCGGGTGGCGCCGCGGGCGAGCCGGCGCCGTTGCGGCTGGGTGGATTGTTGCGGCCGCGCTCGCTGGCGCTCACGCTCGACGGCGAGCGTGTTCGGTTCGATCGGGTCGAGGGCCTTGTGCAGTTCGATCGCTCGGAGGGCTCGTTCACCAACCTGCGAGGCTGGGCGGACGGCTGGTCGTTCTACGCCGACGGCGCCTGGGCGACGCGATCGGCCGGTGGGCTGACGGTCGACGCCGACCTGGAGGTCGAGTCCAGCGGCTTGCCCGCGAGTCTGCGCGCGGTGTTGCCGCGGGCGATGGGCCAGACGTTCGACGACCTCGCGCTGACGTCCGACGGCTCGCTGCGCGTGGACGGGACAACCCTGCGGCTCGATCGCGCGAACGACGCGGCGCCCTGGACGTTCGAGACGCGGGGCGAGGCGTCGT
>JBCAXI010000045.1:0-12309 GCA_038534175.1 Planctomycetota bacterium
ACGCCCGCCTCGTCGAACGCAACGGCGAGGCGTTCACGCTCTCCGCCGCCGCGTTCGCCGAGCACGCCCACACGCAACTACAGATCCACGCGCGACCCATGAACGCGCTCGAGCCCCACGCCGCCGCGCTACGCCAATCCCCCCGCGGCGTCATCCAGCATCAGACCATCGTCCTCAGCTTCGGAGCCTTCGCCACCTACCCCGCCGATCTTCCCGGCGCCCATCCGCCGTTCGCCGATCTCCGCGAGGCCATCTGGTACCGCACCGCGCGCCAAGATCCCCAATGGTTCGGGCCCTACCGCGATCCCATTACCGATGCGCTCGGCTACACCGTCTCGCGCACGTTCATGGATCGCGACGGCAACGAGCCCGCCGGCGTCGCCGCGGCGTTTGCGCCGCTCGCACAGATCATGCCCGAGCTCCGCCTCCCCGCCGGCCTCTCCGACGACGCCCGGGTCCTGATCATCGGCAACGCCCCGGACAACCCCACCGCTCCGGACGCCGCGCCCGCGCTCTTCCTGCTCGGCGAGAAAGACGCGACCGACGACGCACCGCTTGTCTGGGGCGCCGCCGCCGTTCCGCCCGCGTTTGCGCTCGACGACCCCGAGCACACCGCCCGCCTCGCCCTGGCCATCACGGGACAGCAGCACGAGGTGTTCCACACCACGCTCGACGGCGTTCCCGCCCTCATCGCCCACGCCACCATCGTGCCCAACAACATCAGTAACGTCGCGGTCGCGGTCATCCTCCCGCTCGACGCCGTGCTCGCCGTCAACGAGACCGCCGAGAACCAGATCGCCACGCAAGTCGGCACGAACCTGCTGACCAACGCCGCGATCTTCGTCGCGGTGCTGATCGGCGCGATCCTCATCGCGTTCGGCGCCTCGCGAGCGATCGCGCGTCCCGTCGAGGAGCTCACCGACGCCGCCAACAAGCTCGCGACCGGTGACCTCTCCGCCCGAGTCGACCTCAAGGGCTCCAATGAGTTCGACAAGCTCGGCGACGCCTTCAACGCCATGGGCCCGCAGCTCGCCGATCGCCTGCGCATGCGCGACTCACTCGAGATGGCGATGGAGGTCCAGCAGCGTCTGTTGCCGAAAGAGCCGCCTCGCGTCGCCGGCTTCGAGCTCGCAGGGCGCTCCATCTACTGCGACGAGACCGGCGGCGACTACTTCGACTTCATCGAAGCCCCGACCGATCCGAACACCGACGTGTACGTCATGCTCGGCGACGTCACCGGCCACGGCATCGCCGCTGCCATGCTCATGGCCACCGGCCGAGCCATGCTCCGCGCCCGCGCCGACACCGCCACAGCCCAGATGTCCGGCTCCCTCGCCGACCAGCTCACGGACGTGAACCGCCAGCTCACACGAGACGCCGCCGAGGGCCGGTTCATGACGCTGTTCACCCTCGCGCTGAAGGCCGACGCGCCGCTTCGTTGGTCCAGCGCGGGCCACGACCCCGCGATCCTCATCAAGGCGCCGCCCGATGGGCAAGCCGCCAGCATCGAGGAACTCGCCGGCGAGGACATCCCCCTCGCCATCAAGAGCGATTGGACCTACCACGAGCACCAACGCCCACCCCTCGCCCCCGGCGACACCATCGTCATCGGCACCGACGGCATCTGGGAAGCCCGCAACCCCAGCGGCGAGATGTACGGCAAAGAACGCTTCGTCGACCTGCTCAAAGCCAACGCCGGCGCCGATCCCGAGACCTTGTGCGCGAGAGTCGTCGACGCCGTCACGTCATTCCGCGACGGTCACGAGCAGCTCGATGACATCACGCTGGTGGCCATCAGGGCAACATCCGACACTAGCGTCTGACCACAGCTCTGATCCGCGCGCTTGGCGCCCAGCTGGTGGCGATACGATCAACAGATGACAAGCCACGTTAGATCACGCAAGTTTGTTGCATTCAAGTGGCTTGCGATAGCCAGCTCGATCGTCATTCTATCAGCATTAGTTGCACAATGCGGCTTCTGGCCAAACTCAAAGCAACGACAACGCGAGCGCTTACAGGCGCAAATCTTATCGTTGATCTCGACTGGAATGAGTGAAGCAGATCTAGTTAAAGCACTTGATGATGCAAACATTCGTCACGGCGAAACACATGAACCAACAAAGAACGACGACTACCCTCTCGTCCTTATCCCAATTGATACTTCCGACAGCTTGATTCACACAATGGAGTACACCATTACCGGCAGCGGCCAATCGACCGGACGTAAGGCGTACATCGTTGTAACCCTCGATCAGAACGGAACGGTCACATCGATCGACTAAGCAGGCACCGTGGTCTAAGCGAAGCGAAGGCCACGATCTCACTACAACACCCCGGCCTCAACCCCAACCCCGCGCACCACAACCTCCGGCCCATCCCCCACCGCTTCACACTTCAGCGTCTGCTCGTACACAGACGCCACCGTCTCCACATGCCCCGGGTAGCTCTGCAGCGCGCTCACCGCGTGCACCTCTCGCGGCGTCGGGAGCTTGACCTCGCCCCGCACGATCCGCGCGATCGCCGCGGCCATCGCGCCCGGGTCGCCGCTGGGGAACATCAGCCCGTTGCCCAGCCCGCCGTTCGCCTCGCTGCCCTCACCATTCGGCTCGACGATCCAGTCTACCGGCCCGCCGAGGCGTGACGAGACCGTGAACTTGCCCGCATGCAGGTGCTCCAAGAGCACGATCGGCGAGTTCTCGAACCAGATGTGCGGCAGCAGCCCCACGTGATACTCGCCCATCGCCGACACGAGTTGGAACGGCAGGTACCCGCCCAGCATCGACACCTCGGGGAACACGCTCAGGCGTTTGCGGTACGCCCAGTCGACGCCGCCGCAGCGGATGTGGAAGTGGCACCGCCGCCGGACATCGCGGTCCAGGCGCTCGATCGCGCCCGCGAGCACCTCCATGCCCTTGTTCGCCCGCGCCGTTCCCATGAACGCCAGCCGCAGCGGCCCCTCGCTCGTCTCCGGATCCCATGGGCGCGTGTCATAAAATGCGCTGCGCCGCGCCACGCGGTTCATCTGATCCAGGTGTGGCTGCCCCAGAAGCACACGCCGCGAGTGCGCGCGCTCCAGACCCATCACCCGGTGCACCTCGAGCAGGAACGAGCTCGGCGGGATCACAGCCGACGCCCTGTTGAGCGCGTCGATGCCAGCCTTGCGACGCTCACCGTACTCGTTGAGCACCGTCAGGTGGTGGTCGGCTCTGAGGAATCGCTCGTTCTCGTCGTGCGCCGAGATCGCCGGCGTCGGCGTGCGCTCCGCGTCGCGCACGCGCAGGCCAAAGTCCACGCCGCCCGCGCGCTCACTCGAGGACACGCTCTCCTCGGCACCCTCGTAGCCGCGACCCGACTCCGCGTCGGCCTTGACCAGGTCTTCCTCGTACGCCGCGCTCGACGACGAGCCGTTCTTGAGGCGCTTGGCCACACCCATCCCGGTGCGCTTCATCGACTGCGCCGGGCCGTGGCCGACGACCAACTCCACGGTCTGCTCGATGCGCCGCTTGATGCGCACTGATTTCGGTCTCGGCGTCGGGATGCAGTCCACGCACCGAGTGCCCCCTTCGTAGTCGTGGCAGACTGTCGTCTCGTTGTGCAAGAGGTCGACCTGCGAGCAGACCATCCAGTAGTTGTGCAGCGTCACCACGACCGGGCGGCCCGAGTCGCGGATCGCGCCGATCACGTCGAAGCTGAAGCCCTCGAGCGAGTGGATGTGCACGACCTGCGCGCGCACGACCTCCAACCACTTGACAACCTGCTTCGACTCCTCGGCGCAGGCCGACTCGCCGCGCGGATTCTTGAAGTTGCAGTACCCAGGACTGGGATTGGGGCTGTTGTGCAGGCTGTAGCAATCGATCGAGCGCCATCGCTCGCGTCGCACCACGCGCATGCCGAGGCGCACGTCGTAGTGCATGCCGGCTTGGAGGTAGCTCACATCGTGCCCGCTCATCGCCAGGCCCGACGCCAACTCGGACGCGGAGAGGTTGTAGCCCGACCCCTCCATCGCCTGGTTCGCCAGCCGGGCCCACCCGAGGATCGCGACGCGTCGCGGCGTGGACGCCCGGGGCCAGCCCTCGGGCACGACGACCTCGCTGCCGGCCTTGCCCACGCTCACACCCCGTACGTCCCGCGGTGCTCGGTCGGGCGGGCGGTGGCGGCGAAGAACGCCGATCGCGCGCCCGTCATCAGCCAGCGGGCGAGCAGCTTGGCGCGTGCTCCCACGCCGCCTGGCTCGGCCTGCAGCTTCTCGGGCACCCGCGTGTCCATGTGCAGATTCCAGCCGCCGCTCAGCAGCGGCACGTCGTTGTTCTGGTCGAACACGACGCACGCCGCAGGGGGGCGAGCCAGCATCAGCAGCGGCTTCTTGATCCACTTCGATCTTCGCTGCGGGCCGTACACAATCGCCTCGCTCCGCGCGTCGCCCTCGAGAAACGCGCCGTCGGCCTGGTGATCGTTGCGCACCACAAAGACCCATCGCGGCTCGCGCGCTTGCTGCTGACGCTGGGCGAGCTCCGAGCGGACGCCCTCGCGCAGGTTCAACGCGTGCGTGACCATGTACGGCTCCTGACACATCAGCGCCACCCGCGCCCCCGCGTGCAGCAGACCGGCCCGCTCCATCGCGGCGATCGCGTCCTCTTTGTTGGGCTCGGCAAACTCGAGCTTCCCGCCGCGATTGTCCATGATGTCCGCGGCCGTGCGGCGGATCAGGTCCGCATGGAAAAGCCGACGCATCCAGAGCGCCCGCATCGACTCGACCATCAGCCGGCCCATCCGCCGCAACGTGACGCGACGGAGCTCCCTCGCGGGCAGCAGCTTTTGCACCATCCAGACCACGTTGCGCTGGCCGTAGTACGAGCGCGCGGGCGTCTGCTTGGCGTGCCACGGCTCGTGATAGATGATCGAATCCAGATTGATCAGCACCCGGTACCCAGCCTTCTTGAACCGCAGGCACCAGTCGGCGTCGTCGTTGTAGATGAAGTAGCGGCTGTCCCAGAAGCCAACGTTCTTGACCGCCTCCCACTTACCAAGCAGGCTGCAGGCGGCCTGCACGTCGACGTCGCGCAGACCGTTGAAATCGCCGTAGCCGTGCGTCTGCCCGTCGAACCCCTTGACCCACTGCCTGTGCGACTCGTACATCGCGTGCCCGGGCTCGGGGCCGGGCCCGAGCAGCCCGTTCGACGGCGTGTAGTACACCGTCGTCTCGAGCGTGCGGTCGTGGTCGGTCATGTCGACCATGCGCGAGCCAACGAGCCCGACGTCCTCGTGCGACCGCGCGCCGCGGATGAGCTGCTCCACGCATCGCTCGTGCGGGATCGCGTCATCATCGACGAGCCACACGAACTCGGGGCGGTCGCTCTCGCCGCGGTCGTGCGCGTGCTCGGTGTAGGCGAAGCCCGTGTTGAAACCGCCGCAGCCGCCGAAGTTGTGGGCGTTGGCAACGATCGTCAGCGATCGGAACGCGCCGTTGTTCGTGAGCCCCGTCTCGGTCGGCGGCTGGAACTCGGGCTCGTGAGCGCGCTCGGTTGGGTTGCTCACGGTGCGCTCGGGCCGCCATCTTTCGGTGAGATACTCGACGGTCCCGTCCTGCGAGCCGTTGTCGATAACGACCACGTCGAGGTGAGCGGCGCCGTGCGTCTGCTCGGCGATCGCCCGCAGGCATCGATCGACCATCTCCTTGCGGTTCCACGTCACGACGTGGACGGCGACACGTCCGGTCCCGACGTCGCCGCCGGTCGGGGGCGTTGGCACGCGCACTTCCACGGGCTGGGCGGATGTCGTCACGGCGTCCATCGGCTACACATCTCCCTCTTCAGACGCCGACTCGGGCGAGGCCGCCATCCTAGCCCCGCCGTCGGGGCCCTTGGTGACGACCGCCGGGGCCCCAAGCCCAGTGCTGACACGTCGATACAGCTCGACCATCTCGTCGGCGTGCACGCCGATGTCCTTGGGTGGGCGAACGTGTCGGCGCATCTCCACGAGCTTCTCGGGGTGCTCGAGCAAGTCGGTCAGCTTGTCCACGAAGTCGTGCCGATCGTTGCCCCGAAAGAGGACGCCGTCGACGCCGTCGCGGATCGCGTCGGGGATGCCGCCGAGCCGTGCCGCGAGCACCGGCAGCCCGCACGACTGGAACTCGAAGACCGTCTGGGGTCCGTTGTCCCACCAGACGCTCGGTGTGAGCCCCAGATCCTTGCCGCCGCAGATCCACGGCACGTCGTAGGGCTGGTAGCCGTACTGGAAGGCGAGCCCGCCGAGGCGGGGCTCCATGCGGCGGAACTTCCACTCGATGACCTCGCCGTCCTTGGCGTAGATCGAGAGATGCAGGCGCCGGAGCAGCCGGTCGGGCATCAGCTCAAGTGCATCGCCCAGCATGGGCAGCCCCTTGGCCCAGTTGTTGTATCCCATGAACACGACGCGCACGGGCCGCGACAGCTCGCCATCTTCCAGCACGCGGATCGGCGGGGGATCGAAGAGCACGTCGGCGTGCAGCGACGCGAGCCGCGTGTGCCGCGTGCCGATCTGGAGATTCTCGAGCTTGTCCGCCTCAACACCCATGGACGCGAACTTGTCGCGCACAAACATGGACACGGAGAGCACGCGATCGCACGCGTTGAGCGCCTCGATCATCGCCCCTCGCCGACGTCCATAGTCGTTGAGCTGGTCGAGCGCGTGCGTCTTCTGCGGCGTCACCTCGTTGTCGATGGTCTGCCAGTCGGGATGATCCGGCCCGAGCTTTCTCGGCGGGTCGCGCTCGGCGGCGAGCTGCGGCGCCTGCCCACGCACCTCGTCACCCTCGATCGGCAGCGGCGCTCGGGGTTGGTCCGCGTCCTCGCCCGGCAGGGGCGTCGGGCGCTCGGGCGGTACGGGCGGGAGCGGCTGGGGGCCACGAATCGGGCGGAGCATCTGGCGGACGTCTCGGAGCAACGCCCGCCACGTCGCCATCTCGAACCGGTACGGACGCGGCGGGGGCGGCTCGGGCAACGGCTCGGCCTCGGCGCGAGCGCGTTCGGCGTAGACCTTCGACAACCGCCGCTTCTCCGCCGAGGGATCGATCGCCTCGATGCAGGTCGAGCATCGGCGCCCGCCCTCGAAGTCCTGACAGGGCGTGCGATGTTTGTGCAGCAGATAAACCTGTGGGCAGATCGTGTGGTAGTTGTGCAGGCTGAACACGACCGCGGCGCGCTCGCCGCCTGCCCGACGCACGCGCCGCGCGGCGTGCACGCAACCGGCGCTGAACCCCTCCAGGTTGTGAAAGTGCACGACATCGGGCGACAGCTCGTTCAGCAGTCGCTCGAATCGATCCTCAAGCTCGGGCGCCGACACCTCGCCCATCGGATCGGCGAACTGCGGCTGCGAGGGCGAGAGCACGGGCGAGTTCACCACCTCGAACACGCGCACGCCGAGCCAGTCTCGATGCCGACGGACCCGGCACGCCCCGGGCGCGTCGTCGCCATCCAGGGTGTCGGGCAGGTAGGTCTGCCCGCTGCAAACGCTGATGACCTCGTGTCCGCGGTCGATGAGCTCGAGGGCGAGGGATTGGGCATAGCCGTTGACGCCGCCGCCGTGCGACGCGCCGTCCCAGATCTTCGCCCAATTCACGAGAACCACGCGCATGGCTTCCCAACATATAGGATGGCCACGCGCCACGAGGAGCACGCCCTTGATCGATGTCACCTGCGACCGCTGCGAGCGGACCATCCAGTTCGGCGAGGACCAGGGCGGGCAGAAGCTGCCCTGCCCGCACTGTGGTGACATCAACCGCGTGCCCGGCTCGCCCGCTCCGGCCCCCGGGGCGAACGAGTCAGACTCGGCGCCGGCCAAGCCTCGGGATAGGGCCGCCGCCGCGGGCTACCCGCCCGACGCGGGTCCGGAACAGACCGTCACCAAGATCCGCCCCGCGATGCTCCGTGCCAAGCCGTTCTCGTTTCTGGGGCTGATGCTGCTCACGCTCAGCGGGATCGGGACGGCGATCGCGAGCCTCTTCACCGGGCCGGGCGTGGTGCTGGGCTGGCTGGGCGGCGTCGTGGCGGTCATCGGTCTGATCGCGCTGGGCGTGTGGAAGATCATGACGTTCGCCGCCTCGCTCGAGATCACCAACAAGCGCACCATTATGCGAGAGGGCCTCTTTCGACGCGCGACCAGCGAGGTGCTCCACGACTCGATCCGTAACATCCAGATCGATCAGACCTTCTGGAATCGCGTCTGGCGGGTCGGAGCGATCGGCATCTCCTCCTCAGGGCAGGACGGGATCGAGATCCAGCTCGCCAACCTCCCGCGCCCAGACGAGATCCGACGCATCATCGATCTGTATCGGCCGCTCTAAGGGGCCCTTGGGGCCCTGGGCCCGTTCCCCCGCGCCGGGCCCCCCACGCCTCCCCCAAGACGCTGGCCCGCCCGCGTCGGGGTGCTCGATCTGGGGGCCATGACCGCCCATCTCGCGCCGCTCACACGCAACCTCTCAACCCCGGGGTCTCGGCTCGCCGACATCAGCTAGAATGGCGGCCCGGGCGAGGACGCCCGCCGCCCTTTGCGAGACCCGCCTTGCGAGATGCTCCGTCGAACCATCCGCTTGATCGAATTCCCTGGATGCGCAAGCTGCGGCTCCGCGTCTACGCGGTGCTCGCCGCGGTCGCGCTGGCGGGGTTCGCGATCGTCTCGTGGACCGCGGCGCCGGTGATTCCGGTGGTCTTCGGGGCCGTGGCGGTCGTCGCGGTGTGTGTCAACACCATGACCTCCAAGCTGCGCACGGAGGTCTGCTGGGCCTGCGGCGAGTCGGTGCGGGACGTCCCGATCGGCACGTACGGACGCATCTGCCCCGGTTGCGGCGCCGTCACCGAGCCCAACACGCGGCTCGCCGACGCGATTAAGCCGTCCGAGATCGACCCGTCCGACATCCATCACGCCTGAGCCCACGCGGCACCCATCAACGAGACGCAGCACGCTCGTCAGCCGATCGAAACAGCGCCGAATCGTTCGGGGCCGCCTCTTCTCGTGAGTAGGTACCGATGCTCAGCCGGCGGCGCCGGCGGGCTCCTGGGCGCGGTCCGCCTCGTCCAGCTCCCGCATGAGCGCGTTGAACTGGTCGGCGGGAACCTCGGTGACGGTCGCCATCGAGAGGATCTGGTCGAGCGTCTTGTGCTCGCGAATCTGCGCGAAGAGCGCGGACACGCGGTTCTGCTGGATCAGCTGCTGTCGGAGTCGCTCGGGGCGAAGGCCGCGCTGGGACGCCATCGCCGCGATACGCCCGTTGATCTCGTCCTCACGCACCTGCACGTTGAGGTCCTCGGCGGCGTGCTCGAGAATGAAGAACAGCTTGAGGTCGCGCCGCGCGATCTTCTCGCTGGCGGCGCGGAGCTCGGCCATGTGCTCCTCGATCTGTTGCTCGTCCACGCCGCGGTAGAGGAGGTCGAGGCGGCGACGGTCCAGCGTGCGGGCGGATTGCGAGGCGGTCATGCGCTCGGGCAGCTCGATGTCCACCGCCTTGTCAAGACCCCGCAGGATCTGCTGGTGCTGCACGCGGTGCTGCTCGATCATCGCCGTTTGCGTCAGGCGCGTGCGCACCGCGTCTCGAAGCTGGCTCTGCTCGCCGAGGCCGAAGCGCTCGACGAGTGTGTCGATCTTGATCGGGATGATCCGGTCGACGCGCTGCACCTTGAAGGAGACCACGAGGTCGCCACCACGCACCGCCTCGATCTCGTGCAGCTCGGGGCCCTTGGTGCTGACGACGAGCTCGTCACCCGGCTTCGGCGAGCCGATCTGGCTGTCAAAGTCGTCGACCATGATGCCGAGGATCATGCCCTTGCCATCCTTGTCGGCGGGCGGCTTCTGGATGACGGCGCCGTCGATGTTGTAGTGCTCGTCCTCGCCGTCCTTGGACTTCATGATCGCATGGCCGGTGATGTAGTCGCCCGCCTCGGCGCTGTCGCGCTCCTCAAGCGAACCCTCGTTGACGCACATCTTCTCGATCTCGTCGTCGACCATCTGGTCAGAAACGTTGATGACCGGCTTCTTGACGTCGAAGCCCTCGAGCGAGGGCATCGCAAACTCGGGCACGATCTCAACATCGACCTCGAAGCGGAACGGCTTGCCGTCCTCGAGCTCCACGTCCTTGAGCTCCTCGGCGATCGGGTTGCCGACGACCTTGAGCTCATTGTCTCGCACGGCCGACTGGAACGCCTCGCTGACGATCTGGTTCTTCGCCTCGGCGCGGACCGAGGAGCCGAACTTCCGCTCGATGAGCCGCTTGGGAGCGCGGCCCTTGCGGAAGCCGGGGAGGACCGCCTCGTGCACCAGGGTGTCGAGCGACGCGGAGAGCGTCTCGTCCACCACATCGGCGGGAACCTCGATCGTGATCTTCTTCGAGCACGGCCCCGCGTCCGCCACTGTCACTTCGTTCTTGGAAGTGTCGTGCGACGGATTCTCGTTGGTGTCGGGAGCGCTGTCGGCCATGGTCGAGACTCTCCGGATCGGGCGGCACGAACACCGCCGACCCCGCGGTTGGGATTCCTACGAATTCGATGTATCCACGACCGACTCGTCCCATCCGGGCCGATCCGACGCGATCGCCAAGTCTAGCCACCTGCCCCGCCCGCGGGCACTTGGCGGACCGAGCGAGCTTGGTCCGCCGCGTGGAGCCCGAGCCAGATCGACGGGGGCGTACACTCCCGCCGCACGCCGGCCGGAGTGGCGGAATTGGCAGACGCGGTGGATTCAAAATCCACTGGCCGAAAGGTCGTGGGGGTTCGAGTCCCCCCTCCGGCATTGCGATCCGCTCCGAGTTCGCCCCAGCCCGCACCGGGCCCGCACCGCGCCCGCAGCAAGAAAACTGGCCGATGTAGCGGAACCGATGCTGGCGCCGCGCATTTGAATGGGCGTGACCCGCCTGCTCTCCATCACGCAAGCGACCTCTCGAGGCGAGCGAGACGCAGATCCCGCCGTCTCGAAGCGCCCCGCCGTCTCGACGCACGCACCGCGGCCCACCCGCCCCAACTACCCCACGCGGCCCGAACGCCCCTGCCAGTCCCGCCGCGATCGATTCGCGGTGCTGTACCGGGCCCATTACCCGCAGATCGCGGGCTATCTCTATCGGCGGGTCGGCGACCGCGACGTGGCCGAGGACCTGGCCGCCGACACGTTCACGGACGCCTACCGCACGTTCTGGCGGTATCGCGCGACCGGGGCCCCGATCTCGGCGTGGTTCTTCCGCATCGCGACCAACAAGGCGAACGCCTGGGCCCGTCGCGTGCGCCGCGGGAGGCTGACGCCGCCCGAGCCCACCCCGGACCCACGCGAGACCGCAGCGCAGCGAGAGCAGACACTCGCGATGTACCAAGCGCTTCGGCGGCTGCCGCCCGAGCACCAGGCGGTCATCGCCCTCGTGCGGTTCGAGTCGCTGAGCCATGAAGAGGCCGCGCGGGCACTGAGCGTCAGGGTCGGCACCGTCAAGTCGCGACTGCACCGGGCGATCGAGTCTCTGCGACAAGAGCTTGCGTTCATGGGAGACGACCATGCCTGACGTACCCATCGACAGACACGTGCGCGCGATCCGCGCCCGTGCGTGGTCCGGGCCGGACCAATCCCCGAAGGTCGAAGCCCTGCTCGAAAGGGAGCGGACCATGTCCATGCAGAAGAAGCGTCTCAAGCACCCCATCGCGATCATCATCGCCGCCACGGTCACCAGCGGCGCCCTCGCGACCGTCATCACCGACCAGGTGCTGTCGCGCCGCGCCACGCTCGAGACCGAGAACCGAGTCCGCTACGGGGTCGAGCTCCGCGAACCGCCGATCGACGCGACCGGCAAGTTCGTCGCCGACGATGGCGCCGAGTACCACATCAGAGTCGACGACCTGGCACCCGGTGAGCAGATGGTGACGGTCGATGTCGACGACTCCGCCTCGGATGCGGTCACGACCGGTGCCGAGACTGAACAGACGAAAATGACGGAGGAACCCCAGCGCTGATGCGATCACCGCCTCGCCGAAAGATCGCATCGGCACACACACTCAACCGATCGCCTGTCGGCATCGACCCCGGCGGGTGATCCGGCCCACCCGGGGTGCCTCGCGGTGTCTCGGGCTTTCTTTGACAGGACCGCCCGCGGGCCTCCGTTGGGCCCTCCAATCCACCGGTCTTGGGTATTGCAGGACCAACTCTGCCGCGTATATCATCCAAACGGATGCTCGACGCGATGGATGGGTCGCCCGAGATCGTGCTTTCTCGTGGATCTGAGACCCAGCGACCCCTTCGCGGCGACCACAACCGCGAGCACACTCTGAGGGCCCAGCATGCGCGCACCGATGACGCTCCGGCGAT
>JBCAXI010000046.1:0-12097 GCA_038534175.1 Planctomycetota bacterium
CTCCCAGATGTGCCGGTCGGTGCCGCAGATGCCCGCCTTGTGCACGCGGATGAGGCAGTCGTGCGGGTCGAGGTGCGGCATGGGCCGCTCGCGGTCCATGCGGAGTCCCTCGCCGGCGTGGTGCTTCACGAGCGCGCGCATGGTCTGGCGCGGCATCTCGGGCGGGGGATTCAGCGAGTGGGAGGTCGGGGGCAGCGGCGTTGGTGCGTGGGGCGGCGGCGTGGGCTTGGGCATGGGGCCTCGCGCGTTGGATGTTCTCGGGCGTGTCGCCATTGTCACGGCGGGCGCGGGGCTTATCAACGAGCCGCGGTGCGATTCGCGCGATGGAATAGACTCCGCCCGTCGTGAGCCGTCTCGCCACAGGACCCCGGGCCTTCTTCTACTTCGCCGCCACCGCCAAGGGAGGCCGGACGCTCGGCGTCCGCTCGTGCCCCAACGAGCGTTCGCTCGCGGCGGCCCTGCGTCGCGATCGCCTCGTCCTCCTCCGCGCCTGGGGGCTGCCCGAGTGGCTCAGCGTGGGCGAGAGCCGCCTCAAGCTCAAGGACCACTCGGCACTCAACAACCAGCTCGGCGTGCTGCTGAGCCGCGGCGTGCCGCTCGTTGAGGCGCTCGAGGTCGCCGCCAGTGTGGTCTCCTCGAGCTCGCGCTCGATCGTGGATCGCCTGCGCGAGTCGGTCTCGGGCGGAGCCAGTTTCGCCGACGCGTGCGCCCAGACCGGGCAGTTCGACGAGGTCGCGATCGCGGTCTACCGCGCCGCGGAGCGCTCGGGCGATCTCGACGGCGCCACGCAACGCCTCGCCGGAGCCGCCCAGCGACGCATGCAGATCCAGCAGCAGGTCGTCACCGTGATGATCTATCCGATCATCGTGGTCACGATCGCGGTGGGCGTGACGAGCTTTCTGCTGACGTACGTCGTGCCGCAGATCGGCAAGGTGCTGCGCCAGAGCCCGGCGGAGATTCCGCTGTACACCAAGGCCGTGCTGTCCGCGGGCGATTTCATGCAGGCCAACTGGCTGTGGGTGCTGCTCGGCGCGATCGCCTCGGGCGTGATCGTGTTCGGCATGCGTCGCACGATCGGCCCGCTCGCGTGGGCCGTGGTGCGCCGCGCGCCGCTCGTCAAGGACGTGTTGCGAACCCAAGACGCGGCGCGGTTCTTTGAGGTGATGGCGGCGATGACGCGCGCCGGCGTGCCGCTGGCCGACGCGCTCGGCGTGGGCGTGCAGGCCGTGGGCGACAAGCCGCTCCACGACCAGCTCGCCACGCTCCGGCGCCGACTGATCGACGGCGGCGTGCTGCGCACGCTCATCGACGGGGTCACGACCCTTCCGCTCGCCACGCGCCGCCTGCTCGTCGCGGCGGATCGAGCGGGCGATCTCGAATCGGCCTTCACCGGCCTGGCCGAGGAGACCGCCGCCGATCTGCAGAAGCAGACCCAGCGACTACTCGGCGTGCTCGAGCCGGCCGTCATCGTGGGCATGTTCCTGGTGATCGGCGCCCTGGTGCTCTCGCTCATGGTCCCGCTGCTATCGGTCAGCCAGAATCTGGGGTGAGCCGCTCGGCATGGCTCACAGGTGGCATGGCTCTCCGAGCCGTGCTTCCACAACTCCCCCAGACCCGGTCCGATACAAGCCGCAGCCGCGACCCGGAGATCCGAACGAAGCAGAGACACGGCTCGGAGAGCCATGCCACCAAAGGCCATGCCACCGCGGCGCAACCGGCCCCCACGCCCGGCGCCACTCGCCCACGCCCTCCGCGTATCTTCGGGCGACCACGGATACGCTCTCGGATCGAACGCTAGAGGAGCCCCGACATGCTCGCACGTCCCGTCAACCCGTCCCGCCGCCGCGGCTTCTCGTTGCTCGAGCTCATGCTCGTGCTCGGCATTCTCGGCGTGCTCATGGCCGTCGCCGCGGTCAACGTGCTCGGCGGGCAGCAGCGCGCCAACATCCGCGCCACCGAGGCCTCCATGCGCACCGTGAGCACCGCGATCACCGAGTACGCCACCTACCACAGCGGCAGCTTCCCCACGACGCTCGACGCCCTCGTCGGCGGGCCCAGCGGCGGCTACCTCAGCAGCGCCAGCGCCCTCAACGACGCCTGGGGTAACCCCTTCTACTACCAGACCCCGGGACTCGAAGGGCGGCCCTACGCCCTCGCCAGCGACGGGCCAGACGGCCAGCCCGGCACCGAGGATGACCTCGATTACTGGATCATTCTCGACAAGGACACCAACGACGGCGCTTGAACCAACCCCGAGGGAGCCAGCGCGTGCGAACCCGCCCATACGCCCGTCGCGGCCTCACATTGCTCGAGTCCATCCTCGCCGTCGCGCTCCTCGCCCTCGTCGCGACCTCCATCGCGACCGTCATGGGCTATGTCTCGGGCGCGCAGCGCCGGGCGCACGTCGAGCTCGCCGCCGCCGAGGTCGCCAACCGCCTCATCATCCAGTACCTCGACGATAAACAGACGCTCTTTGACCAGGGCGGCAAGCCCATTCCCTACGGCCCCGCCGACGACACGCTCTACTTCCGATGGGACCTGCGCGAGGGCGGCGTGCGCCTCGACGTGAGCGAGGCCAGCGTCGGCGCGCTCGAGTCCTCCAACAGCCAACTCGGACGCGTTGACACCGTGCGACAGGTCACCGCGTGGGTCTGGCTCAGCGAGGACTCTGGCGGCAGCTTCGAGCGCACCGACGAGACGCCCACCCACGTACTCACGCGCGTGTACGCCCCAATCTTCGGCATCACCTTTCGCGGCGCCGACACCATGGCCAAGCTCACCGACGACCCCCGCAACCTCGAGGCGTTCATCAGCGCTGTCATGAGCGTTCAGGAGGGCGCGGGCTGGCAGACCAACTCGATCCAGCAAGGCGCCGGCGGCGCCACCAACCGCGAGGACCGACCCGGTCGCCTCGGACGCGGCCCATGATCGCCACGCCCCCACGCGCCCGCGCGTTCACCACCCTCGAGCTCGTGCTCGCCCTCGCGGTCGCCTCGATCGTCATGCTCGGCGCGGTCGCGACGCTCACCGGCGTGCAGCGGGCCGACGAGCGGCTGACCATCCGCGCCGACGAGCAGGCCGGCGTGGGCCGCGCCCAGATCATCATCCGACGCGCGCTCGCGTCGCTGGCGATGTCCATCAGCCGCGGCAACGTGGACGATGGCAACGCCGCCGTGCGCGAGGACTTCCGCTTTGGGCTCATTCCCCGCGTCGCGCTGGACGCCGACCCGCTCGTGCCCGGCGCCCAGCGCCTCATGCTCGCGGTCCATCGCCCGCCCGCCGACGAGTCGCTCGCCGCGGCGTTGTACACGTCCTCGGAGACGCTCGACCGATTCGCCGCCGTGACCGCTCTCGGCGCCAACATCCAGCCCGAGTACAACGTCGGCGCGTTCGTCCTTCGGCCCGAGCGACGCGACGACCTGGCGATCTTCGGCGCCGACACGCCCGAGATCACCTACACGCTCTGGTGGGTGCCCGATCTCGATGCCGCGGCGATCCATCCGCCCGCGATCCCACTCGCGACCGAATCGACGGGATCGTCCGACGACCCGAGCAACGACTCAAACGACAACCAGACACCCGACACGCCAACACCCGTGGGCGCCGAGACCGAGTCCGGCACCGAGGCCGAATCGCCCGCGCCCTTCACGACCGAGGCGGGGCTCCAACGCACGCGGCTGGCGCTGCGCGAGCCCGCGACCGCCGGCGGCGTGCCGATCTGCCGCGGGCTCATCTCCTGCCGATGGCGCTTCTACCACCGGCGCGCGTTCAAAGAGCGCATGCTCATCGCCCGCGCCGATGACCTGCCCGCCTTCATCGAGCTCGAGCTCGAGACCGCAACGGGTGTCTACGCGAATTGGCTCTTCGAGGTTGACTACGTCGCCGTGGGCGACGACGCGCTGCCCACGCCCGACACCCAGCCGTCCGACGAGAACGAGACGGACGGCGAGGCGAACGACGACGACGCCGACGCGGCCGAGCCGTTCGGCGGCGCGGACACCGAGGGGGGGCCCGTGTGAACGCGCCGCGTCCTCGTCGCGGGCTGGCGATGCCCATGGTGCTGCTGCTCGTGCTCGTCGCGGGCGTGCTGCTCACCGTGACGCTGCAGCGCGAGAGCGCGCACACCCGCTCGGTCGCCCGCCGCCTGCAGGCCTACCAGGACGTCCACGCGCAGCGCGGGCTCCAGGAGATCATCGAGATGTGGCTGAGCACCTACGCCTCGGGCGGGGTCGAGGCGGCGCTCGAGCCCGACGGCCGTGCGTTCGATCTCGAGCTCGCCGACGCCAGCACCGTGCGCGTCTTCCTGCAGCCCGCGCAGGGCTCGGCGCGGCTCGAATTGGGCGGGCTCGGACGCACGAGCCGCAATCGCGCCGAGGGCGTGCTCGAGGCACTCGCCGAGACGCTCGGCTCGCCCGATCGATTCGCGGACCTGGACGCGCGCGGGCGTCCCTACACGCGCCCGGTCGGGCCGGTGGCGATCAGCGTGGCGCACGCGCCGCAAGCGGTGCTGCTCGCCGCGTCCCAGTACGCGGTGCGCGACGCCCGACGCGCCGAGACAGTCGTGGACGCGCTGGTGCGGGCGCGCGAGTCGGGCGAGTTGGAGGAGGAAGCCGTGCAGCAGGCCGCCGCCGACATCAGCGCCGAGCAGGCCGAGCGTGTGCTGCTGCAGCGCGTGCTCACGACGAGGCCGGAGCTGTGGTGGTGCCGCGTGGAGCTCCGCGGCGTCGAGGCGGGCCGCTCACGCGCCATCGCCTCGGTGTATGGCGGTTACCTTCAGGCGAGCGTGGAGGGCGTGCCGCCGGACGACACCGAGGGCCCGGCCTCGCAGGGCCGCGGCTCGTTCCTCACTTGGGATCGGCTCGATCCCGAAGCTCCCTCGCCCGCCGGACCGATGGAGGGGTTGCAGTCGCGTGGCGGGACCAGGACGCGCGCCCGGGTACAGTGAGCCTGCGGCGAGACTCGCCACGAATGGACGGCGCCACGGAAGAGCGCCAAAAAAAGAACGACCCGGTCGGCCCATGCCTAGCACCCCACACACCCAGCGCGACGTGGCACGACGAGCCTGGCTCGGACGCGTGGCCGCGCTCGTGTTCGCCAGCGCCGGCGTGGGCGTCGCGGCCGTGGGACTACCCGGCGCCGAGCTCGGGCCGCTGGCGACGAATCCTCGCCCGCTGCCCCCGCCGCCCGAGACGAGCGAGCCTGAGAACGCGTCGCTCCCGATCGACTACGACTGGCTCTCGGAGCGATTCGACGCGTTGGCGACCGTCACGCCGCCCGCCGCGCCCGAGCCCACGCCCGATGAGCCCGTCCAACCCGACGAGCCCAAGCAGACGCCCACACGCACCACCGGCCCGCCGATCGCGTTCCTCGGCTCCATCATCGAGCCGGGACGCCGCGTCGCGCTGCTGCGGATCGACGGCGCCCAACGCTTCATCCGCGAGGGCGAGACGCTCAACGACGTTGAGCTGCTGGAAGTCACGCCCGACTCGGTGCGCGTCCGCCTCGCGAGCGGCGAGCGCACCGTCGCCAAGGCCACGCGCAAAGGCGTCGGCATCACCGAGATCACCGGAGACGCGGGCCGGAACCGAACCGGACGCGACCCCGCCGCCGAGGCGCGCGAGCGCATGAACCCGCGCAACCGTCCGACGCGCCGGCCCGAGCGGAGCGGCAACCAGTGAGCGCCCGCGTCGCGTACCTCGAGCGCGCCGATCGCGGCGGGCGGCTGCTCGGTCTTCGCCTCATCGCCGGCCGGGGCGAGGCCTCGTGGCGCGCCACGCCGACGGGCTCGGACGAGGACGCCGCCGCACGCATCGCCGAGGACGCCGAGCGCGCCGCCGATTGGGTCCGCGAGGAGCTTGGCAAGGGCGCCAAGCGTGAGCTGGCGGCGATCTGCCTAGATCCCGACGGCGCCGTCTGCTCCTGGCTCACCACGCCCACCAGCGACCCCTCCGCCCTTGCCGCCACGCTGCGCCAAGCCAGCCTCACCGACGCGGGCGCGAGCCCGATCGACGGCGGCGGAATGGAGCACGGACTCGTTGCCGCCGCCGCATTCGGACCCGACGCCCAGATTCCCGGTGGGGCGACGGTCGAAGCGCTCGGCACCAACCGCGACTCGGGCGGGGCGTTGGGTGGGAGCGCGCACGCGGGCGCGGGCGTCGCCGCGGCAACCCGACGCGCCGTCATCAGCGCGCCCGACACGCCCGCTCGACTGTTCCTCGATCAGCTCGACCGGCTCGGGATGCCCACCCCACCGGTGATGACACTGTGGCACGCCATGGCTCGCGCCTGGACGCCGCCCGAGGCGCCGAGCGACGAGACCCAGAGCGTGGTGCTCGTCGAGCCCTCCGGCCGGGTCGCGTGGTGCTGGTCTCGCGACGGGGCGCTGCTCGCCGCGGGGCGCCTGCGTCTGCCCGCCGCACGCCTGCACGACCCCGCCGCGGCCGAGCAGGCGATCAGCCGCCTCAACACGGAGTGGCTCGCGTGGTCCGCTCAGCTCGGCGTGCACCCCTCACGCTTGGCTTGCGTCACCCCCGAGCCGGACGAAGGGGACGCCGACTCCACCGAGGCGCCCGCGTCCGAGGCACCGTTCGCCGACACGCTCGCGCGCGGGCTGCGTCGCGCGTGGCCCAGCGCCCAGGTCGAGCTCGCCACGCTGCGCGATCCCGTGGGCGCCACGCTGCGACAGCTGCTCGCGACCGACGCTCCCGAGTCGGCCGGCGACGCGGCGCACGGCCTGCAAACGCTCTCGGCCCGTCCGGGGCGCGCCCATCGCGGCATGTACCGCTGGCTCGCCGCCGCGATCGGCGCCGCCGCGGTGCTCGTCGCGCTCATCGGCTGGCGCGTGCGCGCCACCGCCCGCGACGCCCGCGCCGACGCCGAGGCGCTGCGCGACCAACGCCGCGATCTGCTCGTCGAGCACGATCCGCGCCTCGAGCGCGCTCGCCGACCGATCGACGAGCTCCGCAGCCAGCTCGGCGCCCTCCAGAGTCAGAGCCAGCTGCCCTCCAACGTCCGCCCGCTCTCGCCCGTGATGGGCGAGCTCGACGCGGTCACGCTCGTGCTCCAGGGCATCGAGGGCGTCGAGCTGCTCTCGCTCAACTTCTCGCAGGTGCTCCCGCAACTCGAGATCGCGGTGCCCGACGTCGCGACGTACGAGGCCGTCCGCGAGTCGCTCAACGCGATTCCGAGCCAGGTCGAGTCGTGGACCAGCGGCGGCCCGCCCTCGCAGCAGCGCGTCGGTGGTGAGGTCAAGCTCAAGGCCGTCTTCCGCGGCGACTGGCCCGATCCCAATCAGGCGGGAGGCCCGCTGTGAGCGAGACCCCGCGCCCGCCAACGCTGAGCGAGGACGACCGCTTCGCGCTCGCCGCACGCGCCGACGCGACCGAGCGCACCAATCGCCCGCGCTGGCTCATCGGTGTCGCGGGCGTGCTGCTCGCGATCGCGATGGCGTACCTGCTTTTCGCGTTCGGCGCTCGCGGCGCCGCGGAGAACTCCAGGCGCCAAGCCGCCTCGCAGGTGCGCACCATCAAGGGCCTGCTCCAGCAGATCGAGGCGCTCGAATCCGCCGAGCCCTCGGCCAACGCGGCGGTGCCCATCGGAGAACGCCTGCCCGATCTCCTCTCGCGCATGGAGAGCATCGCCCGACGCGCCGGGCTGACCGACGCCCTGCCCATCCCGCGCGAGACCCCCAGCGAGAACGGCGCCCTCCGCAGCGTCAAGTACGAGTACACCATGCGCGACCCGCGCATCGCCCCGCTGCTCCGCTTCGTTGAGTACGCACAGGCCGACGTGCCCGCCCTCCGCGTCCAGTCCATCCTCATCAAGCCCAACCGCGATCGCTGGGAGATGACCGTCGCTTTCCTCCGCTGGGATCGCGGCGCCTGAACAGGCCCGTCGCCACCTCGTAAAGCCCATGCCCATGCCACACACACACCGCTCGAAATCGCTCGCCGTGCTGCTGGTCGCGTTCGCCGCCGCCATCGGCGCCTGCCGCATCACGCCCGACGTCGCCTCGCCGGCCGACCAGTCCGAGCGCCTCCGCGACGGCTACCGCCTCATGACCGACGCCGCCCGCGCCGACGAGGCCGGACGCACGCAAGACGCCATCCGCCTCTACCGCGAGGCGGTCGGCGTGGCGCCCGAGCTCGCCGCGGCCTGGAGCAACCTGGGTGTGCTCTACCAACGCCAGAGCGAGTACCCCGCCGCCGCCGAGTGCTACCAACGCGCCGCCAACCACGCCCCCTCCGACCCGCGCCCCTCGACCAACCTGGGCGTGCTGTACCAATCGCGCGACTACTACGAGCCCGCGCTCGAGCACTTTCGCGAGGCGCTGCGCCGCGATCCCAACTATCTGCCCGCCCTGCGGGGCGCGGTGCGCACCGCCGCGGTGCTCGAGCGACGCGACCAGCAGCTCCTCGAGTGGACCGAGCGCGGCATCCTGATCGAGCAAGACCCCGAGTGGCTCGAGGTCTTCCAACGCCAACGCATCAGCACGCAATCCGTCATCGAGAAGGGCCTGGGGACCTGAAAATAACAGATCGCAGATAGGCGACTAGCACGTCGAGAGCCCGTGGCCGGGGTCCCGATTCGCTATCTGCCCATTGGCTAGATGCCTAGTTCCCTCGGCTATAGCCGATCAGCCGCGAGGCTTGCCAGCTCGCTGCGTTCGCTCTTCGCGAGCGTCACGTGCCCCACGAGCCCGAGCCCCTTCATCTTCTCCACGGTGTAGCTCAGCCCGTTTGACGACTGGTCGAGATACGGGTTGTCGATCTGCCCGATATCGCCGGTCATCACGAGCTTGGTGCCCTCGCCCACGCGGCTGGCGATCGTCTTGACCTCGTGCGGCGTCAGGTTCTGCGCCTCGTCCACCACCATGAACTGCAGCGGAATCGAGCGCCCGCGGATGTAGGTCAGCGGCTCGAGCACGAGCTGCCCGTCGGCCATCAGCTTGTGCACCCGCTGCTCGGTGCTGAACGAGTCAGCCTGCTGGCTCTGGGCGCCGCGGGTGCTCAGGAGATAGCTCAGGTTGTCGAAGATCGGCTGCATCCAAGCGGTGAGCTTCTCGTCCTTGTCGCCCGGCAGGTAGCCGATGTCGCGCCCCATCGGCATGATCGGGCGCGCAACCAGCATCTTGTCGTACCGCTGCTCGGTGAACACCTTGGCCATGCCTGCGGCGACCGCGAGCAGCGTCTTGCCCGTGCCCGCCGAGCCGAGCAGCGTCACCATCCGCACCTCGTCGTCGAGCAGCAGATCGAGCGCCATCGTTTGCTGCACGTTGCGCGCGACGATGCCGAACACCGGCTTGCGCGGGCCCGTGACAGGAATCAGCTCCTCGGTGTCGGTCAGGCGTCGCCCGAGGCCCGTGTGGTTCTCGTCGTGCTCGTCTCGCAAAAGCAAGAACTGGTTTGGCAGCACCTCGCGCACGTACGACTGGCCCGTGACCGCTTGCGTCGTCAGCGCGTCCTTGAGCTCGTCGATCGCGAGCATCCGCTCGCGGTAGAGCTTGTCGATCACCTCGCCCGGCACGTCCAGCGTGAGATAGCCCGCGTACAGGCGGTCGGCGTCCACCTTCTGGTTCTCGAAGTCCTCCGTGCGAATGCCCAGCGAGTCGCTCTTGATCCGAGCCGAGAGGTCCTTCGAGACGAACACCGCACGCTTTCCCGCCTGCTTGAGCGACCACGCGACCGCGATGATGCGGTTGTCGGGCATCTCCTTGGCGATCGCCGGCGGTCGCTCGTGGTCCCCCACGTCGATCCGCACCGTGCCGGTCCTGCCGCTCGCCGAGACCGACGCCCCCGCGCCCGGGATCGGCGGCAGCGCGCCCCAGTCCACGCCCTCGGTCAGCTTGCCGATCTGGCGCAGCCGGTCGAGGTGACGCACGGTCTCGCGCGCGTTCCGCCCGATGTCGTCATCGCGCCGCTTGAGGTTGTCCAGCTCCTCGATCACCGGATACGGAATCACGATGTGGTTCTCTTCGAACACGAAGAGCGCACCCGGGTTGTGCAGCAGCACGTTGGTGTCCAGCACAAAGTGCTTCACGGCGGTCGAGGGCTCGGGCGATCCGGCGACCAACGGCGCCTGCCGACCACCCGGGGTGGCCTGGGTTCCGGGGGATCCGTCCGTCACGACGGACGCGGGCGTCTGGGACGTGGAACTCGCGGATTCATGCTCGCCGTCCTCCCCGCCGACCCGCTTGCCGGGCTCGGGGCTGGACGAGGGGCTCGTCGATACGTCGCTGGGCATCGGGGCTCGTCTCTCCTCACACGCCACCCGCCCTCGGCGTTCCCTCGCCGAACCAGGAGCCGTACCGCAGAGGATACCGACCCCCGCGCTTCACTCGGAGATCGTCCATAGCCCCTGCCGCAGCCGCGCCTCGGCCCGACGCCCTCGCCCCTTCTTGAACTGCACCGCCCGCGGCGGGTAGCCGTCCGCCAGCAGCTCGAACCGAATCGGCGGCTCGCTCGTCCGCCCCAGCACCACATCGCGCCGAGGCGGACGCCGACCCTTGCGGCCGAACGCCCGCACGCGGAGCGACGCCAGCGGCGTCTCAAAGTCCACCGCCGAGTCCGGCCGCCGACCACGACGATCGGGACGCACCGCCAGCAGCCGCCGATCGGTGAGCACGTACACCCGCCGCGCATGCTGATGACGCGCCCCCTCGATGAGCAGCAAAACCTGGCCCACCAGCGGCACCAAGCCGGCCGCCATCGAGCGCGCCGCGTCTCCCGGGCGCACCACCCGCGACCCCACTCCGAAGCCGACCAGCCGCTCGCCCGGCTCCAGTCGATCACGCAGCGCGACGCGCAGCTGAAGCGGCCCGATCGCCGCGTGCTCAAACCGCCCCACGCGCGGCCTGGAGGCCCGGCGTCGGCCGCGCCGGGCGGATCCGCCCGAGCCGTCCGTCGAGACCGGATACGCCTCGGTCCGCATGCGTACGCCGTCAGCTCACCACCGCGCCGACCACGACGATCACGCCGATCGCGGCCGCGAATACGCTCTTGATCACAGTGGAGAGCGCCCGCCCGATCGCGGCGCCGGTCGCGATGGAGCTCGCTTCTTTCCACGAGCGCTCGGAGACGCCGCGCTCGGCGAGGAACGCGCCCCCCGCCGCGCCGAGGATCCCGCCGAGCACCGTCCCCACGATCGGGATCGGGATCATGACCGTGCCGATGAGCGCGCCCGCGAGCCCGCCCACAACCGAGCCCAGCAGCCCCGCGCGCGAGCCGCCCCGCTTGGCGGCACCGGCCGCGGACGCGAAGAACTCGGCGACCTCCGCGAGCACCGCGAGCGCGAGGATGGCCCCCAGCGTCCACCAACCCAGCACGCCGGGCCAGATCAGCTTGACACCGCAGGCCGCCAGCACGATGACCCACGTGCCGGGCAGGCTGATCAGCGTCAGCAGCATGCCGACGACGGACACGATCGCGAGCCCCGCGGCGATCCACCAATGCATGCAGCGCACCTCTTCGTAATGGACTCAACGAGCCCCGAATTGGGAAACCGGACGTTGGAACGAAGACCTAGCGCCGCGCGTCGATCACGCGCTCACGCCGAGGCCTCGGCCGCCTTGGGCGCGCCGGCCTCCTGCGTGTCGTCGTCCTGTCCGGCGCTCTCGCTCGCCTGCTCGGGGAACGCGATCCGCTCCATCTCGAGGATCCACGACTCGAGCGGGTTGTGCCGATACAGGTCGAGCTTGAGCTCCTTGCCTCCGAGCGACTCGTGCCCCTCACCGATGCGCAGGAAGACCAGAAACTTTTCCCACTTGCGCTTGTCGAACTCGGCGATGTCGCTCGGCACGAGCGTCGCACCGCCCGGCAGGTGCAGCCGCTTCGACGCCGGATCCCACTTGTACTTCCGCAGCACCGCGGGCACGAAGATCATGAGCAACCACAGCGCGATGCCCCAGCACACAATAAGGATCAGCCACTGCGAGGGGATATCGAACGACGCAAGGCGCCCGGGCGTCTGCGCGTCCTCGCCCCAGGTCTCCTGCAGGGCGTCGAGCCGACCGCGGGGGCTGTCGTTGAGCGCGACGGCGCTGTCGGCGTTGAGTCGCCCGATGATCGCTAGCGCATCGAGCCATGTGTAGCGCACCTGC
>JBCAXI010000047.1:0-12050 GCA_038534175.1 Planctomycetota bacterium
CAGTCGATCGTGGTCGACTGGAAACGACGCGCCAACGCCGCGTCCTTCTCGATGTACTTGCGGTACTCGTCGAACGTCGTCGCGCCGATGCACTGGATCTCGCCACGCGCCAGCGCCGGCTTCAGCACGTTCGACGCGTCGATCGCGCCCTCCGCCCCGCCCGCGCCCACCAGCGTGTGCAGCTCGTCGATGAACAGGATCACGTTCTTGGCGCGACGAACCTCGTTCATCACCGCCTTGATCCGCTCCTCGAACTGCCCGCGGTACTTCGTGCCCGCGACCATCATCGCCAAGTCCAGCACCACCAGGCGCTTGTCGTAAAGGATCTCGGGAACCTCGTTCGCGATGATCCGCTGCGCCAGGCCCTCGACGATCGCGGTCTTGCCCACGCCCGCCTCGCCCAGCAGCACCGGGTTGTTCTTCGTGCGTCGGCACAGCACCTGCACCACGCGCTCGATCTCGTTCATGCGCCCGATCACGGGGTCGAGGCTGCTCTCCTTGGCCAGCTCGGTCAGGTCGCGCCCGAACGAGTCCAACGCCGGAGTCTGGCTCTTGCGAGAGCCACGACGCGACGAGGAGCCGCCCTCGCCGCCGCCGCCTGCGCCCACGGCCTCGCCCTCGGTGTCCGCCTCGCCCGACGCGCCCAGCAGGTTCAGAACCTCCTCGCGCACTTCCTCGAGCTTCAGACCCAGGTTCATCAGCACCTGCGCCGCCACGCCGTCGTGCTCACGCAGCAGCCCCAGCAGCAGGTGCTCCGTGCCCACGTAGTTGTGGTTCAGGTTCCGCGCCTCTTCGATCGCGTACTCGATGACCTTCTTGGCCCGTGGTGTCTGGGGCAGCTTGCCCATCGTCACCATCTCGGGGCCGGCCTTGACCAGCTTCTCAACCTCGAGACGCACCTTGCGAAGGTCCACGTCCAGGTTCTTCAGCACATTCGCGCCGACCCCGGAGCCCTCCTTCACCAGACCCAGCAAAATGTGCTCGGTCCCGATGTACTCGTGGTTGAATCGCTGCGCCTCCTGATTGGCCAGCGCCATCACCTTGCGGGCTCGATCGGTGAATCGCTCGAACATAGCTGCCTCCCGCGACCGCCTTCCGCGGCCACGCTGTCCCCTACCCGGGCCCCTGCCCCTACCTCGTCATTGGGATTCGTCCAGAAGACCAACCCCGATCCACGCGCATGCCTTCCACATCAAGACACGCCCGTGACGCCGATGCCACATGCTACGTGACACCCACACCACGCCCTACGGCCACAAGACCGCCCGGGATCGCTCTATCGGCTGCACAGACCATGCCAACCACCCGAACCCGGCGAGAGCCATGCAATCAACACATACCCACAACAACCACCACTTCAGGGCGGTGATCCAAGCAGCCACCCCGCCAGACTGGCAGGGATCACGCCTCAATCTCGCCTATCGCGCCGCGAGCGCGCTGCGATCCGCGACCACCTCGATCGGCAACAGCATCGAATCCTGCGCCCCGGTGGTCTTGTCGTGCAGGGTCACCTTGAGCTGGTACCCCCCCACCGTCAGGGTCGCCGGCAACGCGACCTCCGCCACCACATAGAAATCTCGACGCTGACGACGGCTCACGTCCACCACCGTCTCCGCCGGACGACGCCACGCCAGCACCCCGTCCGCCTCGTGGTACAGATTCAGCTCCACCCCGAGCGACACCGCCCACAGCTCGTCGCCAGCCTGCACGCGCAGGCCCGCCGTGCCCCGCTCGGCCTCCGTCGCCGATCGGTGCGCAAAGCCATCGGCCTCGGCGTACACGATTACACGCCTCGCCCCGCCCGCCAGGAACCGCTCCGACTCGAACGCCTCGTACAGACCGAACCCCAGCACCCGCCGACACAACGCCGCGTCCGCCACCCGAAGCTGCCCCACCGCACGAAGCCCTCGCTCGGCCTCGCCCAGCGCCTCGATCGCCGCGTCCGTCCCCGCGTCCCCCGCCGCGAAGGTCGACATGATCTCACGCGCCGCCGCGAGCAACGCCTCCTCTTGCGGCGCCAGCACCGCGCCGCCCCGCGCCCCCCCGCCCACCGAAGATTCCCCCGCGCCCAGCCACAGCGACTCCAACGCGGCGAGCCGGAGCATCGGCCCAAATGGCTCGGCCGACCGACCCACCTCGGCGCGCACACGCTCGATCAAGCCCGTCCACGCCAACGACACGTCCTCGCTCGACGCCACCCCAGCGCTCGCGTCGGCCTCGGGCACCGGTTCGGAGGTCGCCGCAGAATCGGCCGCCGCCCCATCCGCGCGCGCCGCTTTGGCCGCGGGCACCAGTCCCGCCAACTCCTCGTCTGTCACGTACGAGATAAACCGCTCGTCCACGCCGCCCGCATCCGCCTCGTGCGCCAAATCCTCGACGCCCTCGACCATCGAGGACGCCGGCGCCGCCCGATCGGCCCGCGGCCTGACCACCCCGACGTCCGTGCTCCACGACGCGTCGCGCTCGACGCTGTCCGCCCTCGGCGGCTCGTCGAACAACGCCTGCAGCGCCTGCGCCGACGCCAACGCCTGGGCCTCGATGTCCGTGATGTCCACGGGCTCGGTCGTCGACGGCTCGCCCGCTCCGCCGTACCACACATCGATCGACGTCACCGCTTCGAGCGGTTTCACGGGCTCCAAGGGCTCATCACGCTGCGAGAGCTCGGCCAGGCTCGCGTCCGGCGCCGTGGTCCGGGCCGCGGCCGCGCGCTCGCGCTGCTGCTCGGACGAAGCCGTTCGAGGGCCGCTCGCCTCGAACATCCGCCCGCAGCCGCCCATCCATACCGCGCTGATTCCCACCGCGCTTCCGACACACGCAACCAACAGCGCCCGGCGTCCAGACGTCGGCATATCCATACCTCCGCACCCGATGCGGCCATCCTGGCCAGGGTGTCTGGGGTGTCCACGCCACGACAACGCCTCCGCGTCCCCGTGGATTTCATTGCATCGCTGTGCCTATCGGCCGCTCAGCCCGCCGCGCTTGCGAATCGCACCGCCAGCCGCTCCAGCCACCGCTCGTCGCGCCCCAGGCCCGTCTTCACCGAGGCGTCCGCCGAGAGCACCGCTTGGAACAGCGCCCACGCCCGCTCCGGGCCCATGCGCTGCGCCGCGCGCACGATCGCCTGCGCCTTCTCGAACGGCCAGATCTTCAGCTCGCGCCCGATCGACTGGGCCGGCACGCCCGACTCCAACGCCCGAGCGGCGCCGTGCAGCTTGCGACCCAGATCCAACAGCGCCCACATCACCAGCGTCGGCGGCTGACGCGACACGCCCAGAATCTCCCGCAGCTCCGCCAACGCCCCCTCCGGATCGCCGCGCAGCACCGTCGCCTGGATCCCCCACACCTCTTCCTCGCGCGTCGCGCCCACCAGCTCGCGCACCGCGTCGGACTCGATCGCGCCGCCCTCGCCACAACCCAGTGCGAGCTTGGCCAGCTCGGTGTCGATCCGCCCAAGATCCGCCCCGAGCCGATCGACCAGCAGCCGCCCGGCCGCCGGATCCAGCGTCACCCCGTGCCGCTTCGACGCGCGAAGCGTCGCCCAGCGCAGCGCCGTCGCCTCGTCCAGCGCCGAGCAATCCACGAACCCGCCCGCCGACGAGATCGACTCGTCCAGGTTCTTCCCGCTGTTCCACTTCTCACACCGCAGCACCAGCGTTGCGCCCTCGCTTGGTGCCTGCGCGTACCGCTCCACCAACGCACGCGCGTGCTCCTTCACCCACTGGTCCGCCTGGTCCACCACCACCAGCTTGTGCGCCGCCATGAGCCCAAAGCTGCGGCACTCGTCCAGCACATCCGCCACCTCCGCCTCGCCGCCATCGAACCGAAGCGTGTCCACCTCCCCATGCGCCGAGCCCAACGCCGTGCGGATCACCTCCAGATTCTGCGAGCGGAGAAACGCCTCTTTCCCCACCAGCACCACCACCCGCGCTCCGGCGCCCTTCTCGGGCAGGTCCGCCGCGTTCCGCAGCTTGCTCGACTTTTTCGCGCTCGTCCGCTTCGCCATGCGATCAATGTACGTTCCCCAACCCAAACGCCGCGCCCCCGCCGGCAGCGCCCAGCAATGAACGCCCAGCAAGCAACGACGACCGATGAGGGTGTCTCGCCTCCATCGCAGCCGTTGAAGCGAATACCGTTGGCTGTGAGCCAGGCCACCGTCTCATCTCCGCCCGCGAGCCGCGGCCTCCTCCGAGCCGTCGCGGTCGCCGCCGCGGACATCAAGCTCGCACACACGGTCTTCGCGATGCCCTTCGCACTCCTCGGCGCCTTCATGGCCCTTCCCGCCGACCTCGGCTGGGGCCCCACCGCCGCCAAGCTCGCGCTCGTCGTCGTCTGCATGGTCGCCGCCCGGACCTGGGCGATGCTCTTCAATCGCCTCGCCGACCACCGCCTCGACGCTGATAACCCGCGCACCACCGCACGCGCCATCGCCTCCGGTCGCCTCAGCATCGCGCAGGGCTGGGGGCTCGCCATCGCCTCCGCCGCGCTCTTCGTCGCTGCGGCCGCGGCCTTCTGGCCCCTATTCGACAATCCATGGCCGGCCCGGCTCGCGCTCCCCGTCCTGCTTTGGATCGCGCTCTACTCACTCACCAAGCGGGTCACCGCGCTGTGTCACCTCGTGCTGGGCTCGGCCCTCGCGCTCAGCCCGCTCTCGGCCGCGATCGCGCTCGATCCCACCGCCGTCGGCCTCGCCGCGAACACCACCACCGCGCTCGTGTCGACGCCCACCACGCCGGCGCTCTTCGCGATCGCCGCCATGGTCCTGGTCTGGGTCGCCGGATTCGACGTCATCTACGCACTGCAGGACATGGACCACGATCGCCGAGTCGGCTTGCACAGCCTTCCCGCCGCCCTTGGCCAGCGCCGAGCCATCTGGGTGAGCCGAGCCCTGCACGCCATCGCGATCGGCGCGCTCGCAACCGCCGGAGCCCTCGAGCCCCGCTTCGGCCCCATCTACGCCGCCGCCGTCGCACTGGTCGCCGCGCTGCTCCTGGCCGAGCACGCCATCCTCGCCCGCCGCGGGCGCGATGGCCTCCAAGCCGCCTTTTTCACGGTCAACGGCATCGTCAGCCTCGTATTCAGCGCCCTCGCGACGCTCGATCTCCTCGCCTGAATCGCGATGGCCATCTCAAGCCCGGCGTCACCGCGCCCAACCGCCGCAACAAGGGGGCCGCCGATCCGTCACACACGCCCAAGCAGGCTCACGGCCGCGCTCTTCAGGCGCGCACCGATCGCGACGCAAACATAGACCCCAACTCAATACAAACAGCAGCAGCGGCTACACCACGTGACATGAACCTAAGGACACGCGCAACAGCCGTAGACACTGGCGATCTTAAAGATGAGGCAGCGTGGGCCCAGTGCTAACCAGTGGTGGTGTAACGCCCGTGTGAGATTTTCTTGAATCGTTTACTCTTGATGAGTGTCTGATTCACGATCGTGTTAAACGTCTTCGACGTCGTCATGTACCCGGCCGCACGCACCGCATCGGAGAGCTCCGAGACCGACATGGTCTGGCCCTTCAACACGTCGTAGAGCGAGTCCTCGAGGCTCTGCTTGTTACGGGGACGCCGACGGGCGCCGCTGGCACCGCCGAGCATGCCCCCAAACTGGGCGATCTCTCGCTCCACCTCGTCGAGCTGTTCGATCAGCTTGGCACGCCGCCGCTCGAGCGAGCGGAGATCACGCTCGCGGCGGCGGAGCTCGGCCGCCAGCACCTCGGTCGAAACGCTGTGGAGCCCGCCACCACGGGCGCCACGAGTACTGGTCTTCTTTCGCCCGCGGGTCGCCGCGGCCTTCTTCTTTTTCTTAGCCATACCCATCCATATCAAGAAGCCGAATCGACGCCCCCGGCAGAGGCGCTCGCGATTCAAAGCAAGCCATGAGGTTAGACCGCGTCAACAACTTATGCAACAAGAAGATCCGACAACGGATCAAGGCCCCTAACCCCTCGTGGCAGCCCTCTTGGATGCCCGCGCCGGATGCCCCAACACACACGCCGACTCGCCCGAAAAGAACCGCGGTCTCAAGACAGGCGAACACCCAGGCGATCGAGCAGACCATCGAAATGGTCGAGCCCGTAGAACGCGATCTCGATGCGCCCACGCTCGCCACCGCCCGAGGTCCGCACGCGAACCTTGGTGCCGAGGTGCTCGCCCAGCTGACGCTCCAGATCGCGCAGTGCGGCACCCTTCGCCTCATCCTCCGGCGCAGAACGCTCAACCGAGCCGGCCGATCCGGAATCACCCGAGCCCGCCTCGCTCGCTGATTTCGCCTCGCCCTCTAGCCGACGCACGCTCCAGCCCGACGCCTGGGCCTGCCGCGCCAGCCGCAAACGCCCCTCGCCCGCCGGCGCCGAGAGCAACGCCTTGGCATGACCGCCGCTCAGTAACCCGCCCGCGACCGCGGCCTGGATCTCTTCCTCTAAATCAAGCATGCGCAGATGGTTCGCGACGTTCGATCGATCCAGCCCGACACGCTCGGCGACCTCGTGCTGCGTCAATCCGAAACGTCGGATGAGATCTTGATACGACCGCGCGCGCTCGATCGCGTTCAGGTCCGCCCGCTGCACGTTCTCGATCAACGCCCACTCGGCCGACGCGCGATCATCGATCGACCGCACGATCGCCGGGATCGTCTCAAGGCCGGCGAGCTGCGCCGCCCGCCACCGACGCTCGCCCGCGACGAGCTCGTACACGGGCACTTCTGCATCCTCGGCACTGATCCCAGCGCCCCGTCCCGCCGGCCGAGCCACATTCGGCCGGACGACAATCGGTTGAATCATGCCGCTCGAGCGGAGCGAGTCGGCCAGCTCCTGCAGCGCCGACGGATCAAACGTCCGTCGCGGCTGATGCGGATTGGCCCGGATGGCCCCCACCGCGACCAAGCGAAGGCCATCGCTCGCCGCTTCATCCGACGGGTGTTCCGATCGACCCCGATCGACTCCATTGGACGCCCCCGCCGCGCTTGCCTCAGGAGGGCGTGCCGCTGCGGTGGGCGCGGGCTCGCCCGCTGCGTCCACCGCCGAAGGGCCGCCGCGACGCGTCCCGGGCTCCACCCGAACCACCGACGCCTCGGACGACATCAGCGTGCTCAACCCACGACCGAGACGTGACTTCTTGGCCATTCCATTGGCCTCCATACCTTATATATACCGAATACACAACCCGACGATGCATCGAGAATCGTCCTCAGGATAGCAGGTATCATGCCGCGGCGGGCCCAGCACCGCCCCGGGAGGCCAACGAGATGCCCAGCGAGCGTTCGGATGCCATCGAGTTGATCGCTCGCGGCGTGACCGCCAGCCGCGGTCGCGTGCTGCTCTGTCGTAACATCGAGCGGGACTACCACTACCTTCCGGGTGGGCACGTCGAGTTCGGCGAGGCCGCGGCCGAGGCCCTCGCTCGGGAGTATCTCGAAGAGACAGGCCTCCAAGTCAGGGTCGGCGGCTTTCGGTTTGCCGCCGAGCAGATTTTCGACCAGCCCAATCGCAAGGGCCGACTCGTGCGGCGGCACGAGATCACGCTCATGTTCGACGTGTCGGTCTGCCCCGACGCCGAAGACCAGTGTCCGAGCCTTGAATCCGACATCGCGTTTGACTGGGTGCCGCTCGAGCAACTACCCGAGCACGATGTCCGCCCCACTTCTACCAAGGCCTGGCTCCTGGCTGACGGCAAGCTCGAGTCGGGGGCCGCCTGGATCTCGGAATCCGCGCCGCCGAGCTGATTCGGTTCCACGTGGAACGCTCGACCAGATCTGGGCGGAACTCCAAGTCCCACCCAAGCGGGCCAACTGAACGGCCGATAGCCGTCGCGTGTCGGACGAATCCTCCATCACCACACCGAGCCCCGTCGGCGCCGAGGGGCTTCAGGAGCACCACGCCGAGGCGCTGGCAACCCTGCGGACCGAACTCGCGGGCCTGGAACGGCGGCTGCAGGCGTCTCGGGACGCGTTGCAGCAGGGGGGCGAAACGGCCGCACTGGGCGTGCTCACCGGTCTGCTGGCCCACGAGATCAACAATCTGCTGACGCCGATTGGCAGCTACGCCCAGCTGGCGCTGCAACGTCCGGATGACGAGGCCTTGCGAGACAAGGCGTTGCAGCGGGCCGCCCACGGCGCCGCGCGGGGTGGGCGGATCTGCGAGGCCATCCTCGCCCTCGCGCGTGGCACCGGTGACGCGGCCTCACTTCGGCCCGAGCCAGACAGCAACCAGGCCGCAGCAGCCAGCGTCACCGCGGCCTGGCGATCAGCGATCGAGGGCCTTGATGACGGCACCGGCGGCGCTATCAGCCTGGTCCTCGGCAAGGGGCTGCACGCGATCGGCGCCGATGTCCGAGCTCGCATCGGTTCGACGGCCCTCGAACAGATCCTGAGCAATCTGGCGTTGAACGCGAGCCGTGCGACGCGATCGCGGTGGGGGGATCAGACCGATCGCGATGGGCACCTTTGGCTGCGGATCGACGAGGCGGGCCCCGTGCTCGATGACGAGCGTTTCACGTGGAACATCGACGCGGCCGCGATCAACGAGATGTGTCAATCGCCGACCAATTGGCTTGCGCTGGTCGTGAGCGACAACGGCGTCGGGATGACGCCGGCGCAGGCGGAGGCCTCGCTCGGGCAGGGGCACCGATCCGGGCCACGAGCGGAAGGGCAGGGGCGCGGCCTCGGCCTGTCGGTCTGCCGCGAGCTGATCGCCCAGGCGGGCGGCGCCCTCGGCGTGGCCAGCGCACCCGGCGCGGGCGCCGCGTTCGCCGCGGTGTTGCCCAAGGCAGCCTAGGTCTTTCTTACATTATATTTTATAAGATATTGACACCACGTCGCTGCGCGCGATCACAAATACATCTACAAATACAGGACCGAGAGAGCCTCGACAGTGCGCTTCGTATGCACGACGTCTTCGATCATTTGCATAGCATACTTTACATCGTCGCGAAGACAGAAAAGTCTCATCGACCCGCCCGTTTCCTGAAGGGCTCGCCGCGGCGATCTCGCGTCTCGATCGCTGTCGGCCTTGGCCGGCTGCCCAGCCCCCGGACTGAGGCCGAGACGGGCCGACCGAGATGGAGGAGGAGCGGTGGCCGCCTCGTGGCTTCCCACGGGCCGCGGAGGGTGTGCTCCTGCCTCGGTTCGGGGGATTTTTAGCAATCGACTGATGGGGCGCGCGGGCGTTGTCCGCGTCTCGATCGACAGAAGTATGACCGGCAAGGCTGCGGCGGGTGTGTTACCCGCCGCGGTCTTTTTTGTGCAATGTCCAATGTAGAAGCGGACAAATAATTGACACAATCCTAACGCTTCGTCTCCGCGTTCCGCGGGTGTCTAGAACGAGAAGTTGGCCCACGGGCTGGTCGACGTGATGGGGCCGGGCGGGATGGTGGGCCCGATGGTGTCGACCCCACCCAGATCGAAGTCGGTTGCGTTGAGCGATAGTGCGTTGGCGATGATGAGATTGCCCCCGGTGATCGAGCGAACCCCAAAGGCGTTCCCGAGCAAGTGGTTGCCCTCGACGCGGCTGTCGGCGCCCGAGAGTGTGATGCCGACGTCGTTCTCTCGGCAGAGATTGTCTCGGATGAGCGCACTGTTGTTGGCCTCGATGCCCGCGCCGAGGTTGCTATTCGAGTTGCAACCGCGCACCACGACGCCCGCGCTGGCGCGAATGCCGCTCTGCGCGTTGGCTCGTGCGGCGCAGCCGATGATCGTGGACCGCGATTGCATGTCGAAGCCCGCGCCGGCGTTGGCAAAGGACGTGGACCGCGTGACCAGCGTGTTCCAATCGGCGACCACGCCGCTCCCCGCGCCGTTGGTGACGCGGCACGCGTCGATGATCGAGGCGATGCCGACCGAGATGCCGCCTTCGGGCCCGGCGGATTGGACGTGACAGTTGGACACGACGGACGCATTCCCAACGCGGATGCCACCCATCGCGGCGTTCACGCACGTCACGTTGTCGACGCTGATCGCGGTGCCGCTGCCACCATTGATCCCGAAGCCGGGCGTGTTGGCGAGGTGTCCGTTCTGGATGCGGATGTCGCCGCCGGTCGCGATGGAGACACCGTGCACAGAACCGGGGACGCCTGAGACGAGAAAGCCCCGCAGATCGATCGTCACCCGAGACGCGGCAACCTTGATGGCCGAGCGTCCGGTGTCGGCGGCGATGTTGGAGGTGAGGAAGTAGCTGCCCGGCGTGCTGATGACGAAGACCGCGTCGGCATCGCCGGGTGTGTTGGCGACGCTGATGGGCGTTCGCGGCTCAGCCTCTGCGAGCGGCAGGGAAGTCGAGTTCACCGGACCGGGCGGCGGAGTCAGCGGCCCCGCGATGGATGCGGGCGCGGTGGCCCCGAGTGCGAGCAAGAACAGAGCGATCGTGGAATGCGTCACGGTGTACCTCCTCATAGGCCCCGAACCACCCCGCGCCGGAGCGTACATGCGACACACCATGCGATTCGCTCGGTGGCACCCGTTCTGCATAGGCCATTGTGATCTGCGAACCACCCTTTCTGGGGCCGCCATGATGACCTGTCGCGGCATGGTCCGATTCTGCATCGCCATGGGCGGCTTGCTCGTCGTGTCCGCGCTTGGCGGAGGTTCCGCTCGACGCGCGGCCGCCCGTGCATGACGAATGGATGGAGGCGAGCCGGGTTGGTTGGGCGCTCACCGCACCGCCCGGGCCGCACGGGGTAGAGGACGACGAGCGTGCCACCGATCTTGACCATGCATAAGAACGCGGCACGGATGGTGTCGTGGCTTTGCCAGCGGGGTCGTGAGCGTGTCGCGGTGCGCATCCCTCGCGACACGTGGCGGGTGAAGCCCGCGTGATCAGACGCCGACGAGATCGTGCAGTGCTGCGGCGGCCGAGTCGGGGTGGAAGACGCCCTCGCCCGAGTAGGCGCGCTGGTAGTAGTAGCGGAGGAGGGCCTTGATGATGATCTCGGTCGGGGCGCCGTCCATGGCTTGGACGAAGCGGGTGATGATCTCGAAGTCGTCTCGCATCACAAACGGGCTGTCACCGAAGTGCACAAGCCCCATCTGCCAATCGGGGAAGAGCCGCTGGGTCGCGGGGCCCTCGACGATCGTGGTGACCCAGACATGGCGCTCGTCGGATCGGATCTTGGTCATGATCGCGTCGACCACGTCCTCGGGACCCTCGAGCACCTGCAAGAAGCAGCCCGCGTTGTACACGAGCATGCCGGTGATGCCCGCGTCGGCGTTGTGCTCGGCGCAGTATCCGGCGAGATCGGCGAGTGAGGTCTCGTTGAACTCGTTGACGGCGGTGCTGAAATAGATGACGTGCTTCATCGGGGCGCGCGAATTTATCCGCGATGCCCACACCAATCAATAGAAGCGGCTTGACAGGTTGGAGGGGGAGCCATGGGCTGCACCGGGGTTTCTGCGAGGCTGCCCCCATCGGGTGGGAGATGGGGTGGGGCGATGGGGTGATGAGGGGGGTGTCGCGTAGTCTGGGCGCGATGGACCACGAGCCGCCCACGACCCCGCTCCCGGGCACAGACGCCGATCTGCGGGGTGGCGACAGCGTGCAGACGGCCGACACGCCGGTGCATCTGGACGCCCGGAGCGGCGCGGAGGCCGGCGGCGTGGTGGGGCCGTTTCACCTGCTCAGCGTGATCGGCGAGGGCGGCTTCGGCGTGGTGTGGGAGGCCGAGCAGACGTCGCCGGTGCGACGCCGGGTCGCGCTCAAGGTGATCAAGCCGGGCATGGACTCGAACGCGGTGGTGGCGCGATTCGAGGCCGAGCGGCAGGCGCTGGCGGTGATGGACCATCCGTGCATCGCCAAGGTGCTCGATGGGGGCACAACGCCCAAGGCGCAGGGCGAGCGCCCGTATTTCGTGATGGAGCTGGTCCGCGGCGAGCCGATCACAGACTTCTGCGACAAGCACAAGCTGGACCTGGGCGAGCGGGTCGCGCTATTCGTGCGCGTGTGCGAGGCGGTGCAGCACGCGCACACCAAGGGCGTGATCCATCGCGATCTCAAGCCGAGCAACATCCTGGTGCAGTACCAGGACGACCGCCCGGCGCCGAAGGTGATCGACTTTGGCGTG
>JBCAXI010000048.1:0-11982 GCA_038534175.1 Planctomycetota bacterium
GGGCACGATCGAGGTCAGCGTCGACGAGGACAGCAACTCGCTGATGATCGTGGGAGATGACGAGTCACTCGAACGATTCGCGTCGATTCTGGACCAGCTTCAGCGCCAGGTCGGGCCGGCTCGCGAGCTGCGGCTGATCGAGCTGCGGTTTTCGACGCCGCAACGGGTCATCGCGTTCCTTGAGGATCTGAGAGATTCGAGCCGCACGTTCGTCAGCGGCGGCGGAGCGGAGCCGGTGTTCGAGGCGATTGAGGAGACCGGGTCCGTGCTCGTCGCGGCCCAGCCCGACCAGCTCCCGCTGATCGAGCAGTTGGTACGCACGCTGGATAGCGAGCAGGCCTCGGAGACCCCGCCGCTGCGGATCATGCGGCTGCGCACCACCGACGCGTCCAACCTGGCGCAGGTGCTGCAATCGACGTACGCGCGTCGCCCTGCAGACGAACGATCGAAGAAGCCAGTGGACGTGCGGGCCGACGCGGCGACGAACACGCTCATCGTGTCGGCCCATCCGGATGTGCTGCCGGAGATCGAGGCGATCGCGAGGCAGCTCAACGAGACGCAGTCGCTCGACGACGACGACCGGCAGATCCGCATCTTCCCGCTTCGGGTGGCCCGGGCGGAGGACCTGGCGAGAACGATCGACGCGATGTTCCCCGAGCCGCCGATGCCCATCGACCCCCGCACGCGCCGGCCCCGCCCGGATCTGCGACAGCCCCGCGAGGTGGTGGTGCGCGCCGATCGCGCGACCAACAGCCTGATCGTGGACGCGCCCGCCAAGCGGCTGGCGGGATTCGAGCGGATCGTCGAGTCGCTCGATCAAGAGGCCCTGGCGGGCGAGGTGGAGCTGCGCACGTACAACGTCGATCGGGTGGATCTGGACGCGGCGACGCGCACGCTGCGAGAACTGGCCTCGAGCGACGCGCTCGGCGCGGCGTCAAGGGCGCCCGTGAGCGTGAGCGCCGAGCCGAGAAGCCGCACGCTTGTGGTGAGCGGGCCGCCGGAGATCTTCGAGCGGGTGGAGTCGGTGCTCGCGGAGTTGCAGTCGCCGCCGGATCGTCCGTCGAGCGGGCTCAAGATGTTCCCGCTCGCGCACACGCGCGCCGAGCGCCTGCAGCCGTTGCTGGAGCGACTGCTGGTCGCGAGGCTGCGCGATAGCGAGGCGGGTGCCGGCCGGCTGGAGCAGGAACTGCGATCGCTGCTGGACGTGGCGGCCGAGCCGGCGACCAACACGTTGATCGTCTCGGCGCCGGAGGACGCGTTGGTCATCGCGTCGGAGTTAATCGAGGCGTTGGACACGCCCTCGGCGGCGTCCGGACGCGACGTGGTACGCGTGGCGCCGTTGACGTTCGCGCCTGCGCCCGAAACCGCCGAGACGGTGCGCGCGGCCGCGGAGCGGATGGCGCTGCCATCGGGTGGCTCGGTCAGCGTGACCGCCGCGCCTGGGTCCAACGCGATCGTGCTCTCGGGCTCGCCCAAGGACCTTGACGCGTTGTCGGAGATCATCGAGTCGCTGGACCAGCAGCCGAGCGACGCGGAGGCGATGGCCGTCGAGACGTTGGCCCTCGAGCACGCCGATGCGAGAGAGCTGGCCCAGCGTGTGGAGCGACTGCTCGTCGAGCAGCGCGACACGGATCCCCGGATCCTCTCGCTTCGTCTGCGGTACAACCGCAACGCGCTCGAGCGTCCACCGCCCATCCGCGTCGAGGCCGACGAGCGCACCAATGCTCTGATCGTCTCCGGCCCGGCGGCCACGGTCGCGCTGGCGCGCACGATCGTGGAACGTCTCGATCGACCACAAACGGGCGAGCGTCCGCGGGTGCTGACGTACACCCCATCGCGGGCCAGGGCCGAGGCGATCGTGGCGTCGGTGCGCCCGATCCTGGCCGCCTCGCAGCCCAGCGGGCGCGAGCGGGTGACGATCTCGGCCGATGCGACCACGGGCGCGGTGATTGTCATGGGCTCGGAGGCGGCGGCCGCGGAGGCGGTGCGTCTCGTGATGGACTTCGACGATCGCACGCCCGCCGCACCGGCTTTTGAGACGGCTTCGATTTCGCTAGAGAGCGCCGACGCCAACGCGATCGGCAGAGTCGTCCGCGAGCAATTGAACGACCGTACGCGGTGGCCCGAATCGCTGCGAGCGGCCGAGCGGGCGGGCGTGCCCGTCGCGTCTCCCAGTGTGCAGCCCGACACGACGGGACGACGACTGATCGTGACCGCGCCCGGCGCTCTCGTGGACACGGCACGAGCGGTGGTTGAAGCGCTGGACACGGCGCGGCCTTCGTCGAGCGTCCGGGTTTTTCGTCTGGAGCGCGGCGACGCGGAGGGCGTGGCGCGAGCGGTGGAATCGGCGCTCGCTGCCTCGCTGGCACCGGGGGCGCCCGAGCCGTCGGTCATCGCCGAACCGGCGAGCAACAGCGTGCTCGTCACGGGCAACGCCGCACAGCTCACCGAGGCGGGCGCGCTCATCGCTTCGATGGACGCGAGCACATCGCCCGATGCGCTCGGTGTGCGAACGGTGGTCTTGGAGCATGCTCGCGCCGAGGCGGTGGCACCGGTGCTCGAGCGGGTGCTCACGCGTGAGTCCGCGGTGGATCAGTTGCCGGTGTGGGCTCGGGGCAGCTTCATCGCGCGGTACGGCGAGGACAGCGAGCCGACGGTGCGTGTCTCGGCCGATCGTCGACTCAACGCGGTCGTGGTCTCGGGGCCGCCCAGTCTGCTCGATCTCGCCGAAACCCTTGCGCGTGAGCTCGACCTGGATGCCGATGGCGACCCCGACGATCAACGCCGCCTGGTTCGTGTGATTCCCATGACACACGGGGACGCCGCGGCGGTCGCCAGCAGCTTGACCAGCGCGTTCGCCGAGGACGAGGGCGAGCGCCTGCCGCCCAGCATTGGCGTGGACGCGGGGGCGAACGCGCTCATCGTGCGCGCCGACGCGGATCAGCTCGAGCTGGTCGAGACGCTGACGGCCCAGCTCGATCGCGCGTCGCTCGCGGCGAGCCGTGAGGTGCGGACGATCCCGCTGGACCGCTCGCGCGTTGAGGCGGGCGTGATGGCGGCGACGCTGCAACGGCTGCTTGAGCGCCGTGGGGGCGTGCGCGTGCAGGTGATCTCCGCCGACGAGCTGCTCCGTCAAGAGCTCGAGCAGGGGCCAGCACGAGGTCTTGATGAGACGATCAACGGAGCGCCGTCACGACCCAGCGGCGCGCTGCCGGTGTATGAGGCACCTGCGTGGCCGGTGCTGCCGGTGCACCGCGTCGGACACGCGGCGGCGTCGGCCGCGTTCGGAACAGTGGCATCGGCGGTCCGATTTGGCACGCAGGCCTCGGCGCCGATCGCGGGCGATGAGCTGCCTGATTCACCCGAGGTGACGATCGCGGTGGATCCCACAACGAACTCGATGGTGGTGATCGGCTCTCCTCGTCTGACGGATCGGATCGCGCGGCTCGCGGCGGAGCTCGAAGCGCAGATGCCCGCCGAGCCAGTCGGCGTGCGTGTGATCGATCTGCCCACCGGTGTGGACGCGCGGGCGGTCGCCTCGTTGGTCGGTCGGACCGTGCAGCAGGTGGGCCGCGTGTCGGCCCAGAACCCCGGCGGGTTCACCGGGCGCGTCGCGGCCGTCGCCGACCCGGCAGGGGACGCGGTCGTGGTGTGGGCCAACGACACCGACTTCGCGTCGTTGCGCGGGCTGATCGCGGCGACGGCGCGGGATCGCGACGAGGCGCCGCTGGTGGTTCGCGTGTATCCGCTCAACAGCGTGAGCGGTGCCGCGGCGGCGCGCGCCGTGCGGGACCTCATCGCGCAGAACCCCAGAGGACGTCAGGCGCAGCGTGTGCGTCGGCTTGAGCTTGGGCCCGAAGAGGGCGGCGAGCGCTCGACCATCGATCCATCACAGATCCGGGTGAGCACGGATCCGGGCGGCGCGTCTCTGATTGTCGTGGCGCCGCGTGAGGCGTTCGGCCTGATCGATCGCTTTGTAGGGCTCATCGATCAGAGCCCCGTGCGAGACCGCCTGGCGATCCGTCGGTACGAGTTGGCCAACGCGTCGGCGGCACAGCTCTCGGGCACGCTACAGCGGCTGTTCGATGCGCAGCGGCAGGGACCGGGTGCGCGTGACCTGCCGCGTGCAAGATTCGTGGCCGATGGGCGCACTAACGCGATGCTCGTCACCGCCTCGGGCGAGCAGCACGACGACGTCGAACGTCTGATCCTGGCGGCGGACACCGAGCTTCAGAACGCCGATCTGCCGCTGGAGATCATTGAACTGGCGCAGGCCAGGCCCTCGGCGGTGCGTCGCGTGGTCGAGGAGGTCGTGATCGGTCGCGACCCGGCGAAGCGTGATCGCGTGCGGATTGCTGCCGACGATCAGTCGAATCTATTCATGGTCCGCGCACCGGAAGACGATCTCGCGGAGATCCGGCGCATCGTCGCGGAGGTGGACGCCGCGGACACCTCGGGCCTTCCGATCCGGGTGATCACGCTCGAGCGAGCCGATCCGGAGCAGGTCGCCACGGCACTCAGAGCGTTCTTAGACGAGCGAGCACGCTCGTCGGGGGACGGCCGGCGCGCCAGGGCGCCCGTGGCAATCACGGCGCATCGCGGAAGCCAGACGCTCGTGGTTGCGGCGGCCGAGGAGCCGTTCGCGGACATCCAGCGATTGATCGAGGCGATGGACGCCGAGGAGCCACGGGCGGACTTTGTCGTGCGGATCGTGCCGATCGAGCACGCCGAGTTCAACTCGATCCGGGAGACGGTGCAGTCTCTGGCGTTCAGCATCCAGACCGGGTTCAGCGCGAACTGGTGGAACAGCGGCCGCGAGACGGCTCGCAACGAGCGCATCGAGGTCTACGGCAACGAGAGCTCGCGAAGCCTCGTGCTGATCGGCGCCGCCGGCCCGGTGGGGCAGCTCGAGTCGCTGATTGACGAGTTGGACCAGCCGCTGCCGGAGGGCACGCGTCTGACGGCCCGGGCCGTGCGCGTGGCCGAAGGCGATCTGTCGGCGATTGCTCAGGCAATCCGCAGCGTGACGGCAACACCGGATTGGCGCTGGTGGCAGGGGCCGGATCCGAACGCGGTTCAGGTGAGCGTCGATGCCCGCCGGCGAACACTCGTGCTGATTGGACGCGAGGAGTCGATCGTTCGGGCCGAGGCAATGATCTCAGATCTTGCGGCGTCGGAGGATGGGGCGCCCCGCGTGGTGGAGACGATCGCGCTCGAGCACGCCCGAGCCGATCGCGCGGCGCGTTCGCTGCAACGGTTCTTTGACCAGCGGGCGGTGGGCGAGGGACAGCCGACCGGCGCTGTCTCGATCATCGGCTCGACCGATGGCAACGTGCTGATCGTGGCGGCCGACGAGGCCACGCTGCCGATGGTCCGCTCACTGGCGGCGGACTTGGACCGCCCGGAGCTGGGCGATGATCGCTCGATCGAGGTGTATGCGTTGCGGAACGCGAGCCCGAATGAGCTGGCGCCCACGATCCGCCAGATGTTCCCTGAGCGGCGGGCCGATGAGCGCGTGATCGTGACGCCGCAACAGGCGAGCTCGTCGCTGATCGTCTCGGCACCCCGAGAGCGGATCGACTCGGTCACGGCACTGGTCGAGCGACTGGACGCGCCGCCGACGGCAGACGACAGCCGGCTGGTGACCGTGCCGCTCGTCTCGGCGCGAGCGTCGGAGGTCGCGCAGGCGCTGACGCGTTCACTCCCGGCGTCGGTGCGCATTCGGATCACGCCTATCGCGCGCAGCAACTCGGTGCTGCTCGCGGGCTCGCCCGAGGCGATCGAGCTGGTGCGCGCGCAGATCGAGCAGATCGACACCGAGCCGACGCGGTCATTGAGTGTGGTGCGTCGATTCCCGCTGGAGCACGCGGTGGCGGAGGACGCGTGGTACACGCTGACACAACTCCTGCGGGGGCGCCCCGTGGCGCCGGGTGAGCCGCAGCCGAGCGTCGATTGGCTGCTGACAGAGAACTCGTTGGTGGTCTCGGCGGCGCCGGGCGACATGGACGAGATCGCGACGATGGTTGCGGAGATCGATCGGCCGGACGAGCGAGATCGACGCACCGAGTTTGTGCGGCTCGAGTTCGCTGAGGCCGAGGCGGCCGCCGACGCGCTCGGCGTGTTCTTCGGCGCGTTCGCGCGCGAGGCTCGCACGCCGGCTGAGCACGAGGTGACGATCGTGCCCGATCCGGCCTCGAACTCGCTGGTGATCAGCGCGGGCGAGGACGTGTGGCCGCAGATTCAGGCCCTGATCACCAAGCTGGACACGGCGGACTACGACACGTCGCGCCAACTCGCGGTGATCGCGTTGACGCACGCGAATGCCGAGAACGTGGCCAGAGCATTGAACGAGGGCTTCCGCCCGACGATCGAGGATCGTGCCCGGGTCGCGAGGCAACGTGGGAACGACGCGCGGCGCGAAGGGGATCGACGCGGAGACGACAGCGAGCTGCCAACAGTGCTCGTCGCGGAGGAGGGCGCGCCCGTGGTGTCGGCCGAGCCCGAGACGAACGCGTTGATCGTCTTCGCGGGGCGTCGGGATCTGGATCGCGTTCGGCAGATCGTGGAGCAGCTGGACGTGCCCGAGTTTGCTCGCACCGCGCCGCCGCGGATCATTCCCGTGAGCGCCGGGCGGGCCAGCGAGATCGCCGCCACGCTTTCAAGCGTGTTCGAGCGGGGCTCCGGCGAGGGGCGACGGACGATCGCGATCCAGGGCAGCGACCCGGCGGCCGCGTTGATCGTGCGCGCGCCGGATGATGTCTACGCGGAGATCGTCGAGCTGGCCTCGTCGTTGGTCGAGGCCAGCGGTCGGTCGGCGCCGGCGCCGCGGGTGATTCGGCTGGCGTCGACACCAGCGGTGCGCATGCGGTCGATCGTGCTCGCGGCGACGCGCCCCATGGCCGAACGGCGCGATGAGCCGCTGGTGGTCGAGGCCGATCGCGCGGCCAACGCGCTCGTTGTGACGGCAAGCGGCGCGGTGCTCTCGGAGGTCGAGCGTCTGGTGCGTGAGCTCGACGGCGACGGGGCGCCGGGCGAACCGGTCGGGATCGATGAGGCCCCCGCGGAGGCGGTCGCCGAAGCCATGGATCTTCCCGCCGGGCAGTCGCTTCGGATCGTTGATCTGGAGCACCACGCGCCCGAGTCCATGCGGCAGCTGGTCGAGCAGCTCGGTGTGACGCGGGCGCCGGGCGCAGATGAGTCGGGCCTGGTGGTCGAGCCGGTTCGTGTGGTGGCGTTGACCACGCGTCGCGCGGTGTCGCTCATGGGCGCCACGGACGACGTGGCGGTGACCGCCCGGCTGATCGGTGTGCTGGATCGCGAGCCGGTCGCGTCGGGCCAGGCGGTTCGGGTCGTCGCGTTGCGGTTCGCCTCGGCGAACGCCGTCGCGACGACACTGCGTCGGATGCTGGATCCGGGCGAGCAATCAAGCCGCACGGGACCGGCCGAGGCGCTCGCCGAACAGGTGCGCCGGCTGAACATGCTCTCGAATGATGTCGATCAACGCGGGCTCGCGGTGGATCTGTCGAGACCGATTCGACTGATTCCGGACGAGCAGACCAACAACCTGCTGATCGCCTCAACGCCCGGGAACGTCGAGGCGTTGCGTGAGGTCGCCGCGATGCTCGACACGCTGCCGCTGGGTGACGCGGTCGTGGTGCGGATATTCCCGCTGGAGCACGCCGCGGCGACCCGAATCCAGGGCATCGTGCAGCGGCTGTTCCAGCAGGGGGAGGCGTTGCGGCGTCTTCCGGGCACGCAGCGCCGCGGGCTGCCGCCCACCGCGACCGGTCAGGCGCTCGCGGGCGAGGTCGCGTTGAGCGTGGACGATCGAACCAACGCGCTGATCGTCGCGGGGCGGGAAGAAGCGGTTGCGCTGGTGGAGGTGCTGATCGGCGACCTCGACTCGGACCGGGTCGCGCGGTGGATCGAGCCCGCGTTGATGTCCCTCGAGTTTGCCGACGCGGACGAGATGGCGACGATGCTGCGTCGAGTGCTCGTCGAGTCGGCTCCCTCGACGCCCGAGGCCGAGGCGTTGCGGCGTCAGGTCGGGCGCTTGCGCATGGCGATCGAGGGCGACTCGATTGAGCCGGGCGAGATGTCGTCCTCTGATGTGTTCATGCCGCTGACGAGCCTTGTGATCGCGCCCGAGCCGGCGGCGAACGCGCTGCTGGTCATCGGCTCGCCGGCGAACCTCGCGCTGGTCCGCGAGCTGGTGTCGATGCTGGACGTTGAGGCGGCGGCGGCGGGCAACCAGGTGCGCGTGTATCCGCTGGAGCACGCCGCAGCGGAACGCGTCGCGGGCCTCGCGACCCAGATCTTCGAGCAACGCGAGGCGGCGGGCGCGTTGCGGCGGCAGGATCGCCTGACGGTGGCGCCCGATGCTCGCACGAACGCGTTGATTGTGTCGACCAGCCCGCGCGGGTTCGGCATCTTCGAGACGCTCATCCGAACGCTCGACGCGCCGGACACCAACTTCTCGGTCGGGCTGCACGTGCTCCCGGTCGTGGGCGCGGACGCCGGCGAGTTGGCGCCGCGGCTGCAGCGCCTGATGGACGAGCGGCTGGAAGCGTCACGTCGTGCGGGCTCGGTTGAATTGCCGACGGACGCGTTCCGCATCGAGGCGGATCGGGCGAATAACCTGCTGATCGTGGCGGCGTCGGACGAGAACCTGGGCGTGATCGAGTCGCTGCTGACGTCGATGTCGGGCGACGCGGCCGCGATCGCCGAGGCGGATCGGACGGAGCTGATCACGGTGCGCAACGGCCGCGCCGAAGAAGTCGCCGAGACGATCCGAGAGCTGTACGCCGATCGCGAGAACGACCGTCGGGGCGAGCGATCGGTTGGCATCGTGGCGAACGACCGATTGAACGCGATCATCGTGAGCGGCACGGACGAGGACATCGAGGCGGTGCAGCGGCTGGTCGACGAGCTCGAGAGCACGCGCATCACGGCGGTCCAAGACGTTCGGCGCATCGAGCTCAAGGCAGCCAACGCGCTGGAGGTGGTCAACCTGATCCAGACCGTGCTTTCGGGTCGGACGATCGATGGTCGGCGGGGTGCGTCCGAGGGGCAGGCGACGCGGCTGCGGTTCTTCCGGCGGCAGGTCGAGAGCGAGATCGGCGCTGGGGACTCGCTGAGCGAGGCGGGGCTCGACGCGGCGATCCGCAGCCAGGTGCGTCTCACGCCCGATCTGCGCACAAACTCGGTCGTGGTCACGGCGCCGCCGGAGGTGCTCGCGCTCGTCGAGGCGATGATCGAGGATCTGGACTCGACGACCGCTGGCAGTCGCAAGATCGAGATCTTCGAGTTGGCGAACGCCGACGCACGCGCGATGGCGGTTGTGCTGCGTGATCTGTTCAATCTTGAGCAGCAGGGCGATCGGTTTGTGCTGATCCCCACGCAAACGACGATTGAAGAAGACTCCGAGGGCTTTCGGCTTGGCCAGAGCACGCTGACGCCGGTGCCCGACGAGCGGCAGGAGCTCTCCATCACGATCGACGCGCGCACCAACACGATTCTGGTGTCGGGCACGGCGGAGTATCTGCAGCTGGTGGCGGAGGTCGTCGATCGATTGGATGAGATCGAGGCGAACGAGCGAGAGAGCCTGGTGTACCACCTGCAGAACGCGCAGGCCGCTGAGGCCGAGCAGACCTTGCAGAGCTACTTCGAGACCGAAGCGCAGCGGATCCGAGATCTGCTCGGCCCGGATCAGGCGGGCTCGGCGCTACGTCAGTTAGAGCAGGAGGTGACGGTTGTGGGTGACGTGGCGAGCAACAAGCTCGTGGTGTCGGCGTCGCCGAGATACGTCGACACGGTGACACGGATCATCGATGAGATCGACGCGGCGCCGCCACAGGTGATGATCCAGGTCCTGCTCGCCGAGGTGACGCTTGACGAAGAGGACACGTGGGGTGCCGACTTCGAGATCGGTCCGTTGGGTGGCCAGGCGTACCAGGTCGCGACGTCGGCGGCATCCGGTGGGGTGGCGACCGCGATCGGTACTCCCAACCTGAGTGTTGCGACGGCCGACTTCTCCCTGCTTGTGCGAGCGCTCGAGGTGCAGGGCAAGCTGGAGGTGCTGAGTCGCCCTCAGGTCACGGTGAATAACAACGAGCCGGCGTTCATCCAGGTCGGCGAGGACGTGGCGATCGTGACGGGCGTGGAGCGTTTGGATAGCGGCAACACGCGTTCGGACGTGGAGCGTCGCGATGTGGGCATTATCCTAAACGTGACGCCGTCCATCTCGAACGACGGGTTCGTGCGTATGGACATCGCGCCCGAGATCTCGAGCGTGACGGCACGCACGACGCAGGTGTCTGAGGACTTCGAGGCGCCGATCATCTCACAGCGACGCATCGAGACGACGGTGACGGTGCAGGACGGCGAGACCGTGGTCATCGGCGGGCTGATCCAGTCCACCGAGCAGGATCGGGTGTCGAAGGTGCCGCTGTTGGGCGATATCCCTGTGATCGGTCTGCCCTTCCGCGCCACGGAGCGGAGCCGCGTGAAGACCGAGTTGCTGGTGATCCTGACGCCGACGGTCATTCCGGGTGACTCGCCGGAGGGGTTGCGTCAATTCCGGTTGCGCACGCAGCGCGCGATCGACGAGATGTCGCAGCCGGGGCGCATCCGCGAGGCGGTGCGCGGCACGCCCTCGCCGGAGCTCGGCCGACCGAAGGGCCCGGGGCCGCCACCGGAGGGGATGCGAGAGTCCGCTTGGGAGGACGACGACTCGCTGTTCCCGCGCGGGCGTGACGGCGTGGGAGGGTCTCCGTGAGATGGCGCTCCATCGCGTGGGGGCTGGGCGCGCTCGCGTGCGCTGCTGGGTTGTCGGCGTGCGTGACCGAGCCGGTGGCCGGGACGCCGAAGCGCGAGGTGCGGCGTCCGACGCCCGATGCGACGCCGACGCGGTTGGTGCTGGCGGTCGACAGCCGCGCGTCGGATTCCAATGGCGACGGGGTGCATGAGACGATTCTCGTGACGGCGTACGTGTTCGCCGATCCGCGTCGCTTCGACACGCCGTACTGGCCCGAGGGGTCGTTTGAGTTTCGCGCCAGCTCGACGACGAGCGACGAGGTGCCGGACGCGCGTTGGCGTCACTCGCCCGAGGCCACGAGCCAGGCGCGCGCTCGGTTCGGTCCCGGGCCCGCGTTCGTGTTCGCGCTTTCGCTCGATGAGGCGGGCGCCGACGCTCGTTTGGTGCGAGGCGGCGCCGTGCAGTTGCGGGCGTGGTTCCAGCATTCATCGGGCGAGCGTGTGTCGACCGGGGGCGAGGCGACCGTGCGGCTGCGGGGTTGAGGCGTCGCGGTTACGAGTTTTGAGTACGCACCGGAGCTTCGCAGAAACTTAACAATTGGCAGGTCTTCCTTTGCGGTTGTTTGTCGCCGCTACCATGCGGCCGGGGCGATCGCGGTGACGCAAAGGGAGCCGAGCGTGAGTGGACGAGTGCGTGCGATGCGGCGGTTTGTCGCGGGCTGGGTGTCGGTGTTGGCGTGCGGCGTTGCGGTCGCGAGCGCGACGCCGCTGGATCCCGAACTGCCCGCGTTCGAGCGCACGCCGGGTGTGTCGGGTGCTCTCCGGAGCATGGGCTCGGACACGATGCTGAACGTGATGACGCACTGGCAAGAGGCGTTCCGAAAGCACTACCCGAACGTGCGGATCGAGGTGGAGGGCAAGGGCTCCTCGTCGGGCCCGCCGGCGCTGATTAAGGGCCAGGCGCAGTTCGCGCCGATGAGCCGCGCGATGAAGGCGGGCGAGGAAGCGGCGTTCCAGGACGCGTTTGGCTACAAGCCGACGAAGCTCCGCGTGGGTGTCGACTGTCTGGCGATCTTTGTGCACAAGGACTGCCCGCTCGACGAGATCTCGATCGAGGACGCGACGCGCGTGTTCTCCGTCGCGGGCGCCGACATGACCTGGGGCGATCTGGGCGTCACGGACGCGCGGTATCGCAACCGACCGATCGGGCTCTATGGGCGAAACTCG
>JBCAXI010000049.1:0-11868 GCA_038534175.1 Planctomycetota bacterium
GACGCCGGGCAGGTCGATGACCTCGTCGCCGGTTGCGAGGGTGCCGAGGCGGGCTGACGGCCGGCGTGCTGGAGGGCTCGGTCGCGCCGGTCGGGCACGACGCGGCGAGCCCGGACTGCTTGGTGGTGGTGGCCGACGCGACGAATCTGCCGCGGAGCTTGGCCCTGGTGGGCGAGGCCGCGCGTCGGCGGCTGCCGATGTGCGTGGTCATCAACCGAGTGGACGTCGCGCGTCGCCGGGGCTTGTCGCTCGACGCCGAGGCGCTGAGCGCAGAGCTTGGGTGTTCGGTGCAACTGGTGAGCGCCCGCACCGGCGAGGGGTTTGACACGCTGGTCGCGACAATCGACGCGGCGACGATTCCCACGGCCGCGCCGGGCCCGAGCACCGATGACATCGAGCGATGGGCCGATGAGGTGTTCGTCGCGGCCGCCGCGGGCGACGAGCCGGCCGCGGCGCGCGTGAGCAAGACCGACGCCGCGGATCGCGCGTTGTTGAACCCGATCGTTGGGCCGCTGATCTTCGCGGCGGTCATGGCCGGTTTGTTCTGGGCGATCTTCAAGCTGGCGACGATCCCGATGGATCTGATCGACGGCGCCTTCGGCTGGATGGCCGACGCGATCGCGGGCGTGCTGCCGCCGGGGGCGATCAGCGACCTGCTGACCGGCGGCGTGATCAGCGGCGTGGGCGCGACGGTGATCTTCGTGCCGCAAATCTTCATCCTGTTCTTTCTGCTGGCGCTGCTGGAGGACACGGGCTATCTTGCGCGCGCGGCGTTCGTGATCGATCGCTGGCTTCGACCGTTCGGCTTGCCGGGGCACGCCTTTGTGCCGCTGCTGAGCTCGCACGCGTGCGCACTGCCGGGGATCATCGCGTGCCGCGCGATTCCCGGACGGCGCGAGCGGTTGGCGGCGATTCTTGTGGCGCCGTTCATGAGCTGCACGGCTCGGATTCCGGTGTATGTGCTACTGACAACGCTGCTGTTCCGCGATCAGCCGTTGCTGGCGGGGCTGGCATTCATGGGGTGTTATGTCTTCGGCGCGGTGGCGGGCCTGCTGAGCGCGCTGGTCGCGCGCTTGACGCTGCTGCGCGGGCGTTCGGCGCCGATGGCGTTGGAGCTGCCCGACTATCGGCGTCCGAGCGTTGTGGATGCGTTGCGGAGCGCGGGCGCGCGCTCGTGGATGTTCCTGAAGAAGGCCGGCGGGGTGATCCTGGCGATCTCGATCGTGCTGTGGTGGCTGAGCAGCTATCCGAAGGTGGCGCCGCCGGCGGAGGCCGAGACGCTCCGCGCCGCGGGGCAGGTGGAGCAGGCCGATCGCATTGGCGCGCGTTACGCCGCGAGCGAGAGCTACGCGGGGCGTCTGGGTCGCACGGCGCAGCCGTTGTTCGAGCCGCTCGGCTACGACTGGCAGTTGACAGTCGGCGTCATCACCAGCTTCGCGGCGCGCGAGGTGTTCGTCTCGACGATGGCGGTCGTAACACAGGGGTCGGACGACACCGAGGACGACGGCGTGCTGGCCGGGCTTGCGTCGGCCGAGCGCACGGACGGGACGCCGATCTTCACGACGGCGGTCGCGTGGTCGTTGCTGGTCTATTACGTGCTGGCGATGCAGTGTCTGCCGACGCTGGTCGTGACGGCGCGCGAGGCCGGCGGCGTGAGGTGGGCGCTGCTGCAATTCGCTTGGATGAGCGGGTTGGCGTACGTGCTGGCGCTGGTCACGTATCAGGCGCTGCGTGCGATGGGTGTGCCGTGAGTGTTCCTGCGCCTCCGCCTGGACTGCCGACGGGTGATTGGCAGTTCTGGGTGGTCACGATCGCCGCGGTGATCGCGGCGGTGTGGCTGCTGTTCACGCTGACGCCGGCGAAGAAGCTGGTGCGTCGCCAGGCGAGCGCGAGCCGCAAGCGCGTGCGGCTGACCGTGAGCGCGAACTCGGACGAGGCGTCGGCGTAGCTCCAAGCGGAGGGGACGGGCGCCACCGGAGACACCGATGCCTTACGTCAATGTGCAGATCACCGCCGGCGCGACGCGCGAGCAGAAGCGCAAGCTCGTGGAGGACATCACCCGCTCGTTGCAGGAAGGCCTCGGCAAGCGACCCGATCAGACGCACATCGTGATCCAAGAGATCCCGGAGGCCGACTGGGGCTTCGCGGGCATGCTCACGGACGACTATCGGCGTCAGAACCCGGGCGGCTGACCCGATCAGGCGTCGGCCGGGCGCAGATGCGGGCGGCGTGGCTGGTGGATCGCCGTCACCGCGTCCTTGAGCGCGTCCTTCCGGATCATGCCCGACTTGATGCGCTCGTGGGCGCTCGTCGCGTTGGCCTTGCTGTATTCGGTGCCGACGTAGTCGCGGTTGTGCTCGCGCGCCACGACGCCGGTCGTGCCAGAGCCAGTGAAGGGGTCGAGCACCAGGTCGCCCTCGTTGCTGCACGCGAGGATGACGCGCTCGAGGTAGACCTCGGGGAGCTGGTTGTCGTGGTAGCCGCGGCGTTCCTTGTTGTTGCCCTGGACGCGGCCCCAGAACTTGCCGTACCAGACGTCCATGGGCACGCGTCTGCCGCTGGGCATGCCGTCGCGTTTGGATTCGGTGCGCGGGTCGCCGTAGGTCGATCGTCGGTCGCTGATCTCGAGGATGGGCTCGGAGTTCCAGGTGCGCTGGTCGCGGTCTTTGGCGAAGTAGAGGGCGTGGACCTTGCTGTTGATGAAGCGCCCGTTGGTGTTCTGCCCAAAGCGGTAGTGCCAGACGCACCAGTTGATCATGTGCAGGCCGAGCGTGTTCTTGCAGTGCAGCACGATCTCGGCGGCCCAGTCGTCGGGGATGTTGATCCAGAACGCGCCGGTGTCACTCAGCATCGCGTGGCAGAGGTCGATCCACTCGTAGGTGAATTTCACGTACTCATCTTCAGGCATCTTGTCGTGCCACTCGTCGTACGCCCGGGCCCAGTTGAAGGGCGGGTCGGCGAAGACGAGGTCGACGGGTTTATCGAGACCATTGGCCAGCTTCGGCAGGAGTTTGCGACAGTCGCCGACCCAGATGCGGCTCGAGCCCTTGCCCGCGGACCGGCGCACGCTGTGCGTGGGTTTGGGCAGAGTCACAGGTTTGCCGTTCTTGGCGGGCATGTGGGCTCCAGCGTAGCGCGATGGGCAATCTAGCGCCACCGGCAAGATAGCGCAAGCGCGCTACTGTGGGTGCCGTGGGCTGAGCGGAGCGAAGGCCACGAGGTGGAATGGTCGGCATCGAGTCGTGGCCTTACGCCCTTCGGGCTCCAGACCACGGCACCCCCTCAATAACCAGCCACCAATGTCAGCCGATGCGTCGCAGCAGGCACATGCCGTAGTTCATGGGGGAGAGGTAGAGCTCGACCTTCTCCCAGCGGCCCTGGGCGACCTGGTCGATCTTGTCGATGAGCTTGCGTGGTCCGTCGTAGCCGCACTGCGTGGGGAAGGTGTCGTGGAGCATCGCGTAGCCGCCGGTGTTGAGCACCGGCTCGACGGCTCGGAAGTCCGCCGTCACGCCCACCTCGCCGTGGTCGCCATCGATGAAGGCGAAGTCGACGCCGCCGGCGGCCCGCAGGTCGTCGTGCGAGGCGAGCACGTTGGTCGAGCTGTCGCCCGGGTGCAGACGGATGTAGTCGATCAGCCCCGCCTCGGTCAGGCGCTCGGTGACAAACTCGAGCCGCCCGGTGAGCATCTCGGCGTCGCGGAACGGTCCCTTGTGGATCGGGCCGAAGTCGTCGAAGCAGTGCACGCGCCCGACGGGCGTGGGGCGGAGGCCGTTCTCCTGCATCGCGGCGGTCATCCAGTGCGTGGAGACCGAGAGAAACGAGCCGATCTCGAGCACCGTCCGTGGTTGCAGGTTGCGGATGAGCCCGTGCAGCATGAGCCCGGCCTCGGGGCTGAGGGAGGCCGGGAAGGTGATGGGCATGTCGTACAGCGACTTGAGCGAGCGCATCCAGCTGTTGGCGTCGGGGTTGAGGTAGGCGGGCCAGTTCCAACTGGTGGGGTGCTGGCCCTTGAGATGGGGGAAGTGGCGGAGGGTCTCGTTCTGGACCGTCGGCGAGGGGTGCGCGGGCGGGGGTGTGTGGTCGCCGAGGAGGGGCATGGTCAGAGGGTATGGCCCGGGTCGGCGTCGTCGCCGAACGCGCCGCTTATGGCGGCGCGGCGTCGCTCGGCTTCGAAGGGATCGCGCTTGGGAGTCGGGTCGCCATGGCCTGCGACCAATTGATCGACGCGGCTCGTCAGTCGTTCGATGCTGTTGATCTCGTCGTCCAGCAGTTCCCAGCCCTTGGGGCCCGCGGCGTTGTAGAAGGCGTGGTCGAGGCGCCATCGCACCGTCGGCTCGAGCGGGCGCCCCACGCCGAGGGTCTCGATCACCATGCTGACGAGCATTCGCAGCACGGCGCGGTGCTCTCGGCCTGCGAGCGGTCGGAGGCCGTCGAGGTCCACGAGTCGCAGGCGGTCGCGCTCGACCGCGCCATCGAACGCGAGGTTGGACGGCTTGTGGTCTCGATTCCAGACGTTCTGCGCGAGCAGGCGCTGGGCGTGGTTGCCGGCGTACTCGGCGGCATGCCGCGCGATATCGATGTCCTCGTGGGTCAGCGCCTCGAGCAGGGTGGGGCCGCGCAGTTCGGGTGTGATCGTCGCCTCGACTCGGGGTCCATCGGCCTCGCGAGCAGCGAGCAGCGCCGCGGGCACCGCGACGAGGCTCGAGGTCGAGAGCGCCTGGCCCCACCGGTACGCCTTCGCCCGAGGGCCGCGACCGAAGGCGGATCGCCATCGTCCTTTGGAACCGATCGAGCGCTCGGATTTGATGATCCAGCGTCCAGCGCTGCGCGCGTCCGCGAGCCATACGTCCCCGCGAGGCTGCTCGACGAGAGCCGTCCAGCGCACGTCTGATGTGCTGAGAAGCTCGGCCAGGTTCGCGTGCTTGGCGTCGATCGCCTTTACGACGCGCACGTTCGTCAGTGCCGGTCCCCGGCGCCAGTCGGCCATGGATGGATGCTATCTGGTCGAGATTGACACCCCCCCATCGCCGCCGGACGATCTGGCCGTATGCCCTCCCTCTCCGTCGCGATCGTCTGCAAGAACAACGAGGCCACGATTGGGCGCACGCTCGAGGCCTTTGCCGGGATCGCCGACGAGATCGTGGCCGTGGACTCCGGCTCGACCGACGGCACGCTCGATCTGCTCCGCCAGCACAACGCCCGGGTCATCGAGACCGAGTGGAAGGGGTACATCGGGACCAAGCGTTTCGCGCTCGAGCATTGCACCAAGGACTGGGTCTTCAGCGTGGACTCCGACGAATCGCCCGAGCCCGAGCTGCGCGAGACGATCCGGGCGGCGGTTGCCGAGCCCAGGCCCGGCGTGGGCGGGTACGAGATCAACCGGAAGGTGTTTTATGCCGGGCGATTTCTGGAGCACTGCTGGCAGCCGGAGTGGCGGCTTCGGCTGTGCCGGCGGGAGTTGGCGGACTGGGGCGGGCACGAGCCGCACGACGTGATGTGCCTGAAGAGGGGCGCCAGCGAGCGGGTCGAGCGGCTTCGGGGCGATCTTCGGCACGACTCGTTCGTCTCGATTGCCGAGCATCTCCGGACGCAGGCCCGGCACTCGGAGACGGGGGCCGACGCGTTGCTGGCGATGGGCAAGCGGGGCTCGCACCTCCGCCTGGTGGTGAGCCCACCCTGGGCGTTCTGCAAGCAGGTGGTGCTGCGTGGAGGCTGGCGGGACGGGTGGCGTGGATGTGCCGCGGGGGCCTCTGCGGCGGCGGGGGCGTTGATGAAGCACGCGATCCTGCTTGAGCGGTCGCGGCTGAGGGACGAGGCCAAGGAGTAGGGCCATCTGGCTGTCTGGGTGGCATGCCACCAGAGAGCCTGCCACCGCGGGCGGCTACGATGATGCTGTGCTGGCCCGGGTGTTCCGCGGGGCCGCCGGAGCCCTCGCCGTGGATGGAGCCCAACGGGTTCTTCACGGCGACTGTTCTGCGGCCTCGCGTTGCACGGTCCAGCGTGCTCCTGCCGCGTGCCGGGTTGGCCGGTCACGCCGACGCCATCCCGTTGCTCGCGCGTCCCGGCAACCGGTGCTGATCGGTTCGGGTCCCGACCTTTCTCGCAAGAAGAATCCACATGATCGACGACGCACGCTCGAGCGACGCCGCGCGCGAGGACACCGACTCCGACGCCGCCCCGGCTCGCAAGAAGTCCTCCAAGAAGAAGGCCACGACCAAAAAGGCCTCTAAGAAGACCACGAAGAAGGCGACCACCAAGAAGGCCGCATCGAAGAAGCCAGCGGCCAAGAAGCCAGCGGCGAAGAAGACGGCAAAGAAAGCCGCCAAGAAGACGACCAAGAAGTCGGCGGTGAAGAAGACCTCCAAGACGACCGCCAAGAAGGCGGCCAAGAAGACCACTAAGAAGGCCGCGACGAAGAAGGCCTCCAAGAAGAAGACCACCAAGAAGGTCACGGCCGCCGCGGAAGCCGAGCGCGTCGCCGAGACCGACGACGTCGACGGGCCCGCGTCGCCGAAGAAGTCCGGCAAGAAGTCATCGGGCAAGAGGCGATCGGGCAAGTCCGAGCCGCGGTCCGAGGCGCAGCCGTCATTCGTCGACGAGGGTGATGGCGATGCCGAGGAGCTGCCGCGCGAGGAGCCTTCGCGCGATGAGCAGGCGCTCGACGAGAACGGCGAGCCTCGGAAGAAGAAGCGTCGCCGCCGCCGCCGCCGTCGTCGTCGCGGAGATGGCGAGGAGGGCGATCGCCCGCGCGGTGAGGAAGGCGAAGAGTCTCCTGACCGTGATCAGGACCGCGACCGTGACCGGGATCGGGATCGTGATCGAGACCGGCCCCGCTCGCGTGGCGGGGACCGTGACCGCGATCGGGGTGACCGGGATGGTGGCCGAGGCGATCGGGATGGTGGCCGAGGGCGTGGTCGCGGGCGCGATGACCGCCGCGAGCGTCGCGATGGCGACCGCCCGCGCCGGCGCGACGATGAGGCGATGGCCGAGCGTCGCGAGCGCACCCGCAAGAAGCGGATGGCCGTGCTGGCCGACGTGACGAAGGACCCGTCGATCTTCGACCAGACCAAGACGTTCCAGGATCTGGGTCTGTCCGACGAGGTCGCCGACGGGATCGCGCGGCACGGACTGACAAACCCGACCGCGATCCAGGCGCAGATGATCCCGGTCGCGCTCGAGGGCAAGGACGTGCTCGGGCAGGCCAAGACGGGCACGGGCAAGACCGCGACGTTCAGCCTGCCGCTGATCGAGATGCTCGACGAGGGCGACCCGTTCCAGGCGGTGATCGTGGCGCCGACGCGCGAGCTGGCCGTGCAGATCACCGAGGAGTTCAACAAGCTCGCCAGCGGGATCGGGCTCAAGGCCGTGACGATCTACGGCGGCGCGCGCATGGGCGGGCAGATCGAGCAGCTCGAGCGCGGACCCGAGGTCATCGTGGGCACGCCCGGTCGCCTGCTCGACATGTGCGGGCGCGGCTACCTGAAGCTCGACCGCGTGCGTTGGGCGGTGCTCGACGAGGTCGACCGCATGTTCGACATCGGCTTCCGCGACGACATCCGCAAGATCCTTAACCAGTGCCCCAAGGAGCGCCAGACACTCGTGGTCAGCGCGACGATCTCGCCCGAGGTCGAGGAGCTGGCGCGCAAGCACATGCGCGACGCGGAGAAGATCGTCACCTCCGCCGGCTCGCTGACAGTCGCGCTGGTCGAGCAGCACCACCTGCCGGTGGATCCGTGGGACAAGCGGCGCCTGCTGCTCCACCTGCTGACGCACGAGGAGCCGGCGCTGACCGTGGTGTTCTGCCGCCTGAAGCGCACGGTGGACATGCTCGCCGATCGGCTCAACGAGCGCGGGATCGACTCGTTCGCGATCCATGGCGACCTGCCACAGAAGAAGCGAGAGAAGATCGTCAAGCAGCTCAAGGCCGGGCACCTCGAGGTGCTCATCGCCAGCGACCTGGCGGCCCGCGGGCTCGACGTCGACGGCATCACGCACGTGATCAACTACGACCTGCCCGACGACCCCGAGGTGTACGTGCACCGCATCGGACGCACCGCACGCATCGGGCGCCAGGGCATCGCGTGGTCGCTCGTCACGCCCGAGCAGGGCAAGCTGCTCACCGAGATCGAGCTCCTCGTCGGGCAAGAGATCCCGAAGATGGAGTACCCCGACTTCAAGCCGCGGCCCAAGCCCGACGACTGGAAGGACGCCAACCCGCACGGTCACGTCACCATCGAGGGGGTGCCCGATCCGAAGCAACAGAACCGGCACGAGCTGGCGCTGCCATCGTCGAGCGGCCCGAAGGCCGACGCGAAGAAGTTCCCGGGCGGCCTGGTGCCCACGTCGCTGCCTCCGAAGCGCATGGGCGGACGGAGCCGCACGCGGAACCGCTGACGCGGGCTACGGTCATGCATGCGTGAACCCACGGCTGAGCGACGCGTCGAGCATCGGAACTGGCTTCTCTCACTCACCGGCGTGCCGACGGCTGCCGGGCGTGAGGCTCGAGTAGTCGCGTGGGTCGAGCGGTGGCTGTCCGAGCGCGAGGGTCTCGCGCTCGAGCGGGACGAGCACGGCAACCTGACGCTCTCGCTCAACGTGGGCGAGTCGATCGACGAGCCGCCCGTCTACTTCACCGCGCATCTGGATCACCCCGCGTTCGTGGTGGAGCGGATGGTCTCGCCCACGATCGTGGAGCTGGCGTTTCGCGGCGGCGTGATGGACGACTACTTCCATCAAGCGCGGGTGGTGATCCACGACGCGGACGAGGGGCGGCATCGCGCGGTGCTGGACGAGCGCGACGGGCCGCAGGAGCCGTACAAGCGGTTCCTCGCCGAGCTGATCGACACCGAGAGCAGCGGCGCGATCGCGGTGGGCGACGTGGCGACGTGGGACCTGCCCAAGCCAGAGATCGTCGAGGTCGATGGCGTCGAGTTGCTGCGCACGCCCGCGTGCGACGATCTCGCGGCGGCCGTGGCGGCGCTCGCGGCGCTCGATGAGCTGCGTCTGCGACGATTGGCGGGCGAGCCGACGCTCGACGCCCGCGTGCTGTTCACAAGGGCCGAGGAGATCGGGTTCGTCGGCGCGATCGGCGCGTGCCGCGCCAAGACCATTCCCGAGGACGCGCGGGTCATCGCGCTGGAGAACAGCCGGGCCAATCTCGAAGCGCCGATCGGCGGCGGGCCGATCGTGCGCGTGGGCGACCGCCTCACGATCTTCGACCCGCGCCTGACCGGCGGCGTCGCGAAGCGCATGGAGCAGATCTCCGGCGGCTCGGCCCACCTCACCGCGCAACAGAAGAAAGACGACACGCCGTCACGCCCGTGGCAGCGCAAGCTCATGGCCGGCGGCGCCTGCGAGGCGACGGTCTTTTGCAACTTTGGACTCCGCGCCACGTGCGTCTGCCTGCCGCTGGGCAACTACCACAACATGGGTCGGCTCGACGAGATGCAGGCGGGCGCGGTCGAGGGCACGCCGCCGATCGAGCCCGAGGAGATCGCGATCGGCGACTTCGAGGGCATGGTCGATCTGCTCACCGCCTGCGGGCTCGCGCTGCCGACCGACGCGGGCATGGGCGAGCGGCTCGAGAAGATCTGGTCCGACCGCGCCGGCGTGCTGCGCGAAGCCTGATCGAGCTCAGTCGGCGTCGAACTCGATGTTGGAGGCCGGGCAGCCGGCGATCCATCGGTTGAGGTAGCAGGTGAAGTCGTCGATGGTGACGCCGTCGCCAGCGGGGCGATTGGGCCCGAAGCCGGTGGCGCACCCGTCGCTGAGCTGGTGAGAGGGGAGATCGGGCGAGGTGATGTCGGCGGCCGGGTCGCCCTGCGACCAGCGAGCCAGGAACACGCTGAAGTCGCTGAGTGTCACCTGTCCGTCCGGCGTGGCTTCTTGACCATTGAAGCTGGTCGTGTCGGCGGGATGGCAGGTGCCGTGGAATCGCAGGCGCGCGTCGACCCAGTCGGTCTCCATGCCGGTGAGCTCGTCGGTCATCATGATGGTCCACGTGCCGGCGGAGCGCTCGCCCCATTGCCGGACGGACGTGAACGTGTGCGCCTTGACGTTGTCGAGGAAGTCGGCGAAGCGCGCCTCGGTGAGCGTGGAGACCGTGCCGCTGGGCGAGACGACCGTGATCGCGATGTCGCCCTGCGCGTCGGAGTCGAGCGTGAGCACGATCTCGACGTGCTCGACCTCGATGTCCAGGTCGACATCGAACTCGCGCACGATCGTGGTCGTTGTGAGCTCTTCGGTGTCGGGATCCGTGAACGCGTCGGGCAGGGGCGTGTTGATGCTGAGCAGCGGCGTCTGCACCGAGACCTCGGGTCCGACGAGCGCGTGGTCGAGCGCGGCCTCCACCGCGGCGCGGGCGTTGACCGCGCCGAAGCCGAGCCGCTCGTGGTGTCGTCGTCCCGCCGCGTTGGTCTGCCAGCCGGCGTCTTGCGAGGCGAGATCGCGCACCGAGTTGGCCAGCGCGTGCTGCACGTCGCGCCAGGTGAGATCCGGGCGAGCCTGCAGCATGAGTGCCACGACGCCCGCGCCGAGCGGGGCGGCGCCGGAGCTGAAGCCGAACCCGTCGGTCCACGAAGACGTGCGCACGCCGCCGGGGTTGGTGTAGGTCGTGGTGGTCTGCCCACGGTTCACGTCGTTGAGACCCGACGAGGGCGTGGCGGCGAAGACCGCGGCGCCACGCTCGGTCCAGTGCGCGGGCTCGTCGAGGTCGGTGAAGCCGTTAATCGCGATCGTGTAGCGGCTCGAGGCGTAGGGGTCGTAGTCCACGCGATCGCCCGAGACGCCTCCGTTGCCGGCGGCCCAAACAAACACGGTGCCCAGCCCGCCGCGTCCGTTGACCATGGCGTCGCGCATCGAGGCGTGCTCGATGGGATCCATGACGTGGATGCGTCGGTTGTCGGGCGGGCCGTAGGAGTGGTTCTTCACGTCGTTGAGGTCGTTGCGGAAGGCGTAGGCCGCGGCGCTCACGATGGGCGAGCCGTTGAGATCGATCTCCTGCTGGCTGACCCGCGCGTCGTATGCAATGCCGACGCTGCCGTTGTCGTTGGCGTCGGCGGCGATGAGGCCCGCGACGCTCGTGCCGTGCGGGGTATTGATGTCGAACGACTGCGAGGCCTCGGCGTGGTAGTTGGGCGCGAGGTCCGAGTGCGACTGCCAGAAGCCCACCTCGACCACACCCACGGTGACTCCCGCGCCGGTCGCGCCGAGCATCCAGGCACCCTCGGCCTCGAGATCGACTTGCTCGCGGCCGGGGTCGTTGTTGATCAGGTGCCACTGGTCCACCAGCCGCTCGTCGGTCGGAAGCCCGCCGCGGAGGCGCATCGGTTGACCGATCTCCACGTGCGCCGCGACGCCTCGGGTGTGGTTCAGCGTGTGGGCGAGCTCGACCGCGTGGGCGACGCTGGGCGTCTCGGCCGCGACCCAGCCCGTCGCGCCCGGCACGTCGCGCAGCGTGACGCTCGGCGCGAGGCGGGCGGCTTGGAGATCGCCCCGGCGGAGGAGCACGCGGGCGTGCGCGCGATAGCTGGCCTCGCTGAGCCCGTCGGGCGCGATGCGCTCGGCGTCGCAGACAAGGGCCGAGGGATCGGCGAGGCGAAAGCGTGCCGAGCCGGCGTGCGTGCAGACCTGAAGCACCTCGGCGTTGGCATCGAGCGTGCGGGACGTCGCGGGTGATTGGGTGGTCGGTTGCGTGTTGGAGGCGGCCAGCGGCTGGGCCGCGGCGGCGCTGCTTGCGCCGGCGAGAGCGACGAGTGCGAGGGATCGGCGTCGAATCGTCATGTCGCTCTGCTCCACATCCTGCTGGGCACGCGGAGACAACCGCGCGTCATCGTCGATTGTGCCCAAGACGCCCCCCGGAGCCAG
>JBCAXI010000050.1:0-11816 GCA_038534175.1 Planctomycetota bacterium
GGATCAGGCGCTGGCCCAGTGACGCGTGCGCCAGGGCCAACTCGACGTTGGTCGATGCGTCAAGCGGCGCGCGCTCGGCCCAACTGATCGCCTCGCGCAGGCGCCCGACGGTCTGATCGAGCGGAGCGCCCCCCTCGGCGCCGATAATCGAGGCGCGCCGGTACGCGCGCGCCAGATCGATCGCGATGAGCGAGGCGTTGGCCTCGTCCTCAGCCAACTCGTTGAGCATCTGCACGGCCGCCTCCGCGGCCGCGCGACGCGCGCCCGTTCCGCCGGGCAGCCCCGCCAGATCGCGGTCCAGCGCGCCGAGCAGATCACCGGAAAATCCACGGATGCTCTCGAGGCGGCGCTCGGCCTCGATCCGATTCCGCTCGCTCTGGCGCCACTGCCACGTCGTGCCGATCACGCCGGCGACGAGCGCGAGCGAGACGCCGCTCACCAACGTGGCGCCCACCCGATGGCGACGCAGGAACTTCTGCGTCCGGTACCCCACGCTCGGCGGGCCGGCCTGCACCGGCTCGTGCCGCAGATAGCGGCCCAGGTCCTCGCCCAGGCTCTTGGCGGTCTCGTATCGGCGATCGCGGCTCTTCTCGAGGCAGCGCATGATCACCCAGTCGAGGTCACGGCGGAGCGTGCGCGTCGCCGAGTCGCGGTTGATCGGCCCGCGGCGCTCCGGGGGCGCCTCGCCCGAGCGCCCGCTCAGACGCGTGCTCGGCTTGGGTGGCTCGACCTCTCGGATGATCCGCTGGATCTCGGCGAAGCCCGCCGACCGCAGCGATCGAGAGTCGAACGGGAGCGCGCCCGTCAGCAGCTCGTACAGCATCACGCCCAGCGAGTACACGTCGCTGCGCGTGTCGATGTCCACGCCGGACATCTCGGCCTGCTCGGGCGACATGTACTCGGGCGTGCCGATCATCTGCCCGCGATCGGTGAAAACCGTCTTCTCACTCAGGCGTTGGTTGATCGCCTTCGCCACGCCGAAGTCGATGACCTTGGGCTGCGGGCGCCCGTCCTGGTACTGCACCAGCACGTTGGAGGGCTTGAGGTCGCGGTGGATGATGCCCTTTGTGTGCGCGTGCTGGACCGCGTCGCAAACACGCACCATCAGATCGACGCGCTCGTTGAGCCCGAGCTTGTTCAGATCGCAGAACGACGTGATCGGATCGCCCCGGACCAGCTCCATCACGAAGTAGGGACGCGCGCCCTGCGCGTCGGGTGTCTGCCCGCCATCGAACACCTTCGCGATGCACGGGTGGTTCATCACCGCGAGCGCCTGACGCTCGGCCTCGAACCGCGCGACCACGCTCGCCGAGTCCATGCCCGGCTTGACGATCTTCACCGCGACGCGCCGGCGAACCGGCGCACTCTGCTCGGCCTCCCACACCACGCCGAACCCGCCCTCGCCGAGCTTGCTCAGCAGCCGGTACGGCCCCAGCGTCACGGGCTCGCTCGCGCCGTCGCGTGCGGTCGCGGGCCACGCGGGCGTCCCATCCTCTGAAGCGTTGGGCTCCGGCGCGATGGCGGTCACGCCCTCCGAGGGCGTCGCGTCGATGAGGTCCCGCACCATCGCGGCGAGCTCGGCGTCGCCACCCGCCTGTGCCTCGACGAATGCCGTACGCCGCTCCGGCGGCAACGCGATCGCGGCCTCATAGATTGTCTTGGCTCGATCGATCTTCGCCACGCGATCACGCTCCTGCCCACATCACACGCGAGTTTAGGAGGCGCCCCCGCCACAACACGCCCGACAAAGTCCGCCCCCCACTGCCCGCGCCTATCGCCGATCGCCCGTCGCCCGAGCGAACGGATCTACTGTTCGAGCGAATCACTCCAGTGCGGAGCGACTCGGCGGCACAGACGCCGCTCGATCGCAAAATCTTCCGCTCGAAAGGACCCATCCATGGCGCAGGTGCTCACCAAGTGGATCCATCGACGCTGGACCTTCGATGGACCGGCCGAGTTGCACCCCGTGGTGATCGAGCGACTGCGCGGCACGCCCGCCCGCGTCCGCGCCATGGCGAAGGACACCTCGCCCGAGCGGGCCGCCCGCGCGCCGGAACAGGGCTGGTCCATCCAGCGCCATCTCGGACACCTGGGCGATCTGGACGCGCTCCTGAACGCGCGGCTCGACGCGTACGAGCGCGGCGAGCCGGTGCTGCCCGCGGCCGACATGCAGAATGAGGCGTCCGTTCAGGCCGACCACGACGCCGGATCGCTCGACGACATCGTGCGCCGATTCGAAGCCGTCCGCCGGACCACCGTCGCGCGGCTCGACGCGTATCCGCGCGACTTCTTCGCCCGCTCGGCCTGGCACGATCGCCTCGGCGTGCACAAGCGCGTGGTCGACACGTGCCGGTTCTTCGCGGACCACGACGACCACCACCTCGCGCTCGCCCGATCGCTGATATCCGGGTAACACCGACGGCGCCCGCGCGTCGCGCTACGCGCGGTCGATGCCCCACGAGATGAGCGTGTCCTCGCAGAAATGGTCCCCGAGCGCTCGATCGTGGGCCCACTCGATCAGGCCGCGCGCCGCGTCCGTGCAGAGTCGCTTGGGATCCGGACGAATGCCCACGCGTCCCAGATCGAGACGGTCGGCGTCCCAGCACGCCAGCAGCGTCGGATCACCCTCGGTCAGTCCATCTGTGTGCAGGCGGCAGGCCTCGTCCAAGAGGTCAAACCGTCGATCGTCGAGGTGCACGAGCGTGCCCCGCAGCGAGCGGGCCAGCTCGGCGCCCCGCGCGCCGTGACCGTGGTCCGTGCCCTCGTTGACGCGTCGCGCATCGTGGAACAGGGCGAACAGCGCCACGACCTCGGCGTCGGCCCCGGTCGACTCGGCCAGACGCACGCCGTTCTCGTGCACGCGGGCCCAATGCTCGACGCCGTGCGTGCCGAACAGCCGTAGCGCGTAGGCGCCAAAGACGGCTTGGGCGATGTCTCGCCACGCGTGCATGCCGGGTGCAACTCCGCGAACTCCGCACTCGCCCCCAGCCTAGCGTTTGCAGTGTGGGGCGGCCTGTCCGAGGCGTTGGGAGCGTTGGATGCGTGTAGGACTCGTGACGTGCGTGGAATTGCCCGAGCCGGACTTCGACGCCGAGCCCTTGGACCGCGCGATCCGATCGGCCGGGCACGAGCCCGTGATGATTCCGTGGGATGACCCGAGCGCGGATCCCACCGGGCTGGACGTGATGGCCTTCCGCTCGTGCTGGAACTACCACGAGCGTTGCGACGACTTCCTCGCCTGGGTCGACCGAGCGGGCGCGATCGCGCCGATCCTCAATGCGCCGCGCATCGCGCGATGGAACGCGCACAAGCGCTACCTCCTCGAGCTGCAGTCTTCGGGCGTGCCGATCGTGCCGACCGAGCTCATCCAAAGGGGCCAGCCCGCGGCGCTGCCTGCGGCTGCGGAGTTTCAGGGCGGGCTGGTCGTCAAGCCGGCGATCGGCGCGGGGTCCGTGGGGGCCCGCCGGTTCGACGCCGGCCAGCGAGACGAGGCGGCTCGTTACCTCGCCGAGCTATCCGCGCATCACGACGCGCTCGTGCAGCCGCTGATCGAGGGATTCAGCGATCCGGGCGAGCGCTCGATCGTCTGGATCGACGGCGACTACACGCACGCGATCCTCAAGCGCCCACGATTCGCCGGAGAGCACGAGGCGGTGCGAGCCGACGAACCGCCGACACGTGAAGAGCTCGAGCTCGCCGAGGCCGCGCTGGCCATGGCGCCAGAGCGCCCGGCCTATGCGCGTATCGACGTGGTGCGTGATGGACGCGGGCGGACGGTGCTGAGCGAGCTCGAGCTGCTCGAGCCATCGCTGTTCTTCAAGCACGGCCCGCACGCGCTCGACGCGTACGTTTCAATGCTCGAGCGGCATCGCCTCAACGCGTGATGCTCAACCCAACCAGGCCAAGGCCGCCAGCAGCGCGAGACGCGCGTCCACCAGGTCCTTGACTCGTCCGATGCGCCGCCACACGAGTGCGAGAGGCGTGGTCAGGATCAGTCCGAAGAGCCAGAGGCGAGGGCCTTGCCACGCGGTTGAATGGGCCGCCGCGAGCGCAACCAGCTCGATCCCCAGCGCGACACCCACCAGGCCGATCGCGCCCAGCTTCGGCGCCCAAGCGCCGGGCTCGCGCTCGTCGATCTCATCGAGATCGCACAGCGCCGCGTCGCTCACCACCACCGCCACCAACGCCAGCAAGGGCAGGAGTCCATCGGTGGCGTCGCCCACCCCTTCCCCGACAAGACCTCTCGTGCCGCCCATGCCCCACGCCGCGTAGCCCGTCAGACCGGCACCCACGAGCACGGGCTTGAGCCACGGCAGCCGCTTGACCCCCCGCCCGCCCGTGAGCCCGGCGTATCCCACCGCGAGCAGCGCAAACGCGACGGGCGCCGCCGCGCCCGAGTCGCCGAGAAGCCCCAACGTCGCGACCGCGATCGCGATCACGGCCGACACGCGCCACCACGCGCGCACGGGCAGCAGCCAGCGATATCGATCCGGGTCGGTCGTCGCGTCTCGTATGTCGAGCGCGCGATCAAGCAGCTTGACCCGATCCAGCACGAACACGCCGAGCGCCCCGATCCCGATCGCGAGCACCCGTCGCGGCTCCGGAGACGCGCCGGCGCCGAGGGCCCAGAGCGCCCCCACGCCGGCGGTGTACGCCGCGGGCCACGCCGCCGCGGCGCCGGGCGCCTCCCACAACCAGTCTCGCACGCGTCGCACGCCGCCATCCTCGTGGACAAGGCGTCGCTTGGCGAGTCGACGCCCGGGACCGTGGTTAGACTCGACGAGCAGCGGCTCGGTGGGCCATCCCACACCGGGCCCACGCCAGGCTGGTGACGCGGGCGGAGCCCGGTCGACGATCAACGCGAGCGACTTCGGAAGGAGCCGGGGCATGGGTGTGTTCAATGGACTGAGTCGGATGTTCTCTCGGTCGAGTAGCGGGCGCTCTTCGGGCGGCGCTCAGGACGGTGCCGCGGTCGCCGACGCCGTGCCCCCCGCGCGTCCGAGCGTGTTGCCCGAAAAACCGGTCGAGGTGCCGGTCCAAGGACCGATCGAAGCGCAAGTCGCCGAGCCTGCCCGATCGCTGGCGGATCCAGACGCCTCAGCGCAAGAAGACGCCGATCTCGAGCCCATCACCGACGACGCGATCTACGAGCCAACAGAATCCGACGCGACACCCAACGGGACCGTCGACGCCACGCCGCCGATGGAGGTGCTGGACATCGACCCCGATCAATCCGACGGCGCCGAATCGGCGCTGCTGGATCGCGCCGCTGACGCGCTCTCGCCCAAACGCCCCCGCAACAAGCGGGAGCTGATCGACGAGCTCCGCCGCAACTACGACGAGGTGCTCGGGCTGGTCCGCAAGATGGACACCCACCTCGACGCGGAACGCCAGCGCGGCGATCGCCTGCTGGAGATCGCCGAGCGGATCGCCCCGGCGGTCGCGGTGCTGCCCGAGCTTCGCCAGCAGAACGCGCGCATGACCGACGCGATGGAGCGTCTGGCCGAGTCGACCGACCGCGCGGCCGGGCGGAGCGAGCAGCAGCGCGCCGAGATCGCCCGCGAGCACCGCGAGGCGCTTGACCAGGTGCGGGAGACGGTTTCGAAGTCCGAGAGCGTCGGCGAGCGCGTCGCGGGCACGCTCGGCGAGTTCAAGCAGGCGGTGGAGGACGTCGCGACCCGCAACGAGACGCTCGGCGAGGCCGTCATCAAATCGCAGGCCGCCAGCGACCAGCGCGAGCGGGAGCTCGCCGACACCATCGCCGGCGCCCAGCGGTGGATGGTCACCGCGGTCTCCATCTGCGGCGCCATGGTCGTGCTCGCGGTCATCATCACGCTCACGCTCGTCCTCTAGTTCCCTCGCCTTCCCGCGCGAACAGCCGACGGATTTGCGGGACCGCTCGCACGCGGAGATAGTGTGCGCATGCGCCACCACCCCATCGCCATTGCCCTGCTCGTCGCGTCCGGCCTCGCCGTTGGAGCGTGCTCATCTTCCAACGCGGGCAACGGCTCGCGCTCCGCCGCCTCGCGCCCGATCGCGCTCACCGGCGCGAAGCACGACGCGGCGATCATGGTCGACGGCGTCGTCGACGATTGGCCGCTCGAGAGCGTGATGACGGGCGACGACGAGCACCTGTATCTTCGATTCTTGCTCGAGGGCCAGCCACGAACGCTTCAAGCGAACGACGAGACCGTCTCGATCCGGCTCGACCTGGACGACAGCACCGAGACCGGGCGCGTGTTCAGCGATCCGATCGAGTCGACCACGCTCGGCGTGGACCTCGAGATCCTGCTCTCGCCGCCGGGCGACGATGGCCAGCCCCAGGGCGGGGCCCGGCTGGTGGCGTACGACGAGGATGGCGAGGCCTCGCCCGTCGGGCACGCCGACGTCGGGTTCCACTTCGCGCCGACCTTTGCCTCGACCTGGTTCGAGGCGCGGCTGTCGCGCCACATGGATGGTGATGTGCAGCTGCCCGACCTCTCAGACGAGGGCGAGGGCGCGGGCATGGTGGTCGTGATGGGACCCAGCGGCGTCGCCGAGGCGTGGTCCGCCCCGTTCCGCGGCGAGTGGCCCCAGCGCAGCCGCACGCAGAAGCTCGCCGACGTGTCGATCCCGCCCAAGCCGACGGGCGCGGTGCGCGTGGTCTGCTGGAATGTCTACTTCACGCAGCCGGCGACCAACCCGCAGCCGTTCGCGCGCGTGCTGCGCTCGCTGGACCCCGACGTCGTGCTGCTGCAGGAGTGGGACATCGACGACTCGACGCACATCGCGAGTTGGTTCAACGCGTTGTTGCCCCGGCAGGATGGATGGCAGGCGCTCACGGGCGAATCGTGGGGTGTCGCGGTGGTCACGCCGCACACGCTGAGTCCGCTCGGCGACAACGTGCTCTACCTCAGCGAGGGCGACGAGCGGGCGGTGAACCTGGTTGCCGCGGTGGTCAACACGCCGTCGGGGCGGGTCGCGGCGTCGAGCGTGCACCTCAAGTGCTGCGGCGGGCCGGACGGTCCCGAGGAGGCCCGGCGCCTCGCCGAGGCCGACGCGATCAACGCCACCCTTGCCGAACAGTTTGAGGCCACGCCCACAGACATGCGCATCGTCGCGGGAGATCTCAATCTCGTGGGCGCGGTGGGCCCGTTGGATCGTCTCCGCACCGGGCTAGACGCCGACGGCTCCGATCTCGCCGTCGCTCGCACCTCCCGACTCGGCGACGCGGCGATGTACACCTGGCGTGACGAGGACAGCGCGTTCACGCCCGGGCGCCTTGATTACGCGCTCGTCGGGGATAGCGAAGCCGAGCTTGTCCAGGCGTTCGTGCTCGATGTGGACCAGCTCACGCCCAACGCGGTCCAGGCCGCGGGGCTGCGTCCGGGCGACACCGCCGCCAGCGACCACCTGCCGCTCGTGATCGACATCCGCCCGCGCTGATCGATTGGGATCCTGACCGGCGAGACGCACAGTCATCGGGCTCAGTCGCCGCGCTCAGTCTTCGTCGGGCGATTCGAGCACGCCGATCGCCTGCAGCGCCGCCAGCGCGGCGTGCTGCTCGGCCTGTTTCTTCGACTTACCCCAGGTCGGCGCGTACCGCGAGCCCTCGAGCTCGACGCACACCTGGAATGCCTTGGCGTGGTCCGGGCCTTTCTCATCGAGCACGATGTAGTTGGGTGTGTGCCCGTGCGTCTGCTGGGCGTGCTGCTGCAGCACGCTCTTGTAGTTCTGCTGGTGCCCGCTCTCGGCGGCCTCCTCGATCACCTCGGCGATGTGCGGCGACAGGAATCGACGCACCGCCGCGTAGCCGCCGTCCAAATACAACGCCGCGACCACCGACTCGAGCACCGCAGCCGCGAGCGACTGCGGCAGCGCCTCGCCCCCTTGCATTCCCTTGCCGAGCACGAGGTGGTCATCGAGACCCACCGACCGCGCGATCTTGGCGCACGCCCGACGCGACACCGCCGACGATTTGATCTTCGTCATCTCGCCCTCGAGCAGACCGGGGTAGTCCTGAAAGATCATCTCGCAGACGAGCATGCCGAGCACCGCGTCGCCCAGGAATTCGAGCCGCTCGTTCGAGTGCAACCGCTCCTCGGCGTGCGAGGCGTGGACCAGCGACTTCACGAGCAGCGTGCGATCGGTGAAGCGGTGCCCGAGCAGCGCCTCGAGCCGATCGATCTGCGCCTCGTCGACGCCGTGGTCGGCACACGTGATCGCCGGGGCGCCCGTGGCGGTGCCGGCGTCGGTCTCGGTTGTGGGCGCATCTCCCATGCGGCATCCATCAATCGGTGAGGCGATCGGGTGCGGCGATCGGATCGCCACACGGCATGGCCGCCAGGGGCCCGAGCGAGCACCCCCGCGACAGCGGCTACAACAACCTGTCCGAGGACACCGACGACGACCCAACCCATCCAAGGGAGGACCGCGAGGGACCGTCGATCGGCCAGGTGAAGGACCAGGCAAGGGGCTCTTCGGCCGAGCGGCGGCTCTTCGCGAGCGGCAACGCCTCGAACCGCGAGCATACCGCTCCGACGGGCCCGATTCCAGGGAAACATGGGCCAAGACCACCAAACAAATTGCGTTCAAACAACCGCTGGTGCAAGTCAAGGCCGGAGGTGTGTGATTCCAACGGGCGAGGGGCCTACCATCGCAGCCCAGCGAGCCAAGGGGCTCTGGTCGGAGCGAAGTGATGCACTACCCACGTCGAACCAGCAAGATCAAGCGTCGTCGGAAGATCGGATTCCGCGCTCGCATGAAGACCCGCAGCGGCCGCAAACTGCTGAACCGCAAGCGTCGCATGGGCCGCCGGATCCAGTGCAGCCGCAATCTCTGATCACGCCCTCTGATCGCACCCGGCCCCCGCTGACACATCTGAATGTTCGACGCCGCACCCCGCCCGCCGCGGGGTGTTTTTGTTTGATGGACCGGCGTGGTTGTGCGCCGGGTGAGTTGGGCGCACCATACGCGGCCGCGCGACATGCCGCGGCGTGAACCTGCGAGGCGACACCGATGCCAGAATCCGATGAGATGAACACCCCACCGCCGCTCGACGCCGGCCCACAGCGGGTCGCGGCTCCGCGGGCCAACCAGGGCTACCGCGAGGTCACCGTGGCCGCGGTGGTCTTCGCGATCGTGGTCGGCGTGATCATGAACGCGTCGATCACCTACGCCGGACTCAAGATCGGATTCACGATCGTCGGCAGCGCGATCGCCGCCGTGCTCGGTTTCGGCGTGCTGCGCGGGTTCGCGCGGCTGTTCGTCCCGGGCGCGGGCACCGTGGTCGAGACCAACATCGCCCAGACCGCCGCGTCGGCCGTGAACACGTCGAACTCGGGCGTGATCTTCACCGTGCCCGTGCTGTTCCTCATCGGCTTCACGCTCACGTGGGACGGCGCCGACTTCTGGCTCATCACGCTGGCCTGCATCGCCGGCGCGATCCTCGGGTGCGCGTTCATCATCCCGCTCCGCAAACAGATGATCGACATCGATCGCCTGCGATTCCCCAGCGGCACGGGCGTGGCGGTCATCCTCAAGAGCCCCGGCGCGGGCGTTAAAAAGACACTCGTGCTGCTCGCGGGCATCTTGCTCTCGGCGGCGATCTACGCGCCCTCGGGCCTGCCCGCGATCTCAACGCCCGTCGCGGCCGAGGAGATCGTCGGTGATGAGCAACGCTCGCTCGCGCAGCTGGTCGAGGCTGCGGACAGCGACGGCCCCGACACCTTCGACGCGCTGGACCGGTTGGTCTTCGCCGAGCGTCTTTCCGCCGACGACGCGCAGCACACGCGCGACATGGAACAGTGGATCGGCGAGCGCTCGGCACCCGACGAGCTGCTGGTTCGCGGCGAGGCGGCGCTGCTCGTGCGAGAGCGCACCGCCGCGATGCAGGAGGCCAAGGACGCCCTCAAGCAGCGCCCGCTTCCCGAGGGCGCCCGCGAGGCGCTCGCCGCGGCGAAGGCCGACTTGGTCGAGGCCGAGGACGCCATCACGGCCCTCGACGACGACTACGCCGATCTCTCCGAGGACTCGGTGATCGCGATCACCCGCGCCGCCAGCGGCGAGATGGAGTGGGACGCGCTGCGCAACACCAAGTTCGGCTGGGCCGGCGATCCGCTCTTCGGCTACCAGGACCTGCAGGCCCGCTTGCCCGCGTACTACGAGCGTGACGGCGAGCTGCACCCGCGCGTCGACCGAGACGAGAACGGACGCCCCGATCTTGTCATCACCGACTCGACGGTGGATGTCGGGCGCTGGTTCCAGCTGCCCGACGAGTATCAGCTTGTGTTCGCGATCGCGCCGTTCGCACTCGGAGCCGGGTTTATCACCGGGCGCGCCGGGCTCATGGTGCTCGCGGGCGGCATCCTCGCGTACTTCGTGCTCAACCCGGTCGCGTACGCGTTCGGGTGGCTGCCCGAGACCACCAAGGCGCACGAGGCGCCGGGCGTGGCGTTCACCTCGTTCAATCGTCCCTTGGGCATCGGCATGCTGCTGGGCGGGGCGCTCATGGGCGTGATCGCCTCGCTGCCCTCGATCGCCGCCGCCCTTGGTTCGATCGCCCGAGTGGGCAAGAGCAAACGGCCCGGCGGTCGCGACGAGCTGGGGCTCACGCCGCTCGTCGTGGCGATGATCGCCGCGGTCGGCCTGCTGTTCTTGGCGGCCGACTTCGTCGGGACCAAGGCGCTCAACGCCGAGGGCATCTGCCCCGTGACCGCCGAGCAGGTCACCGCCGAGGCGGACCCGGTGCAGTACCGCGGCTACGGCATCGCCTTTAGCACCCAAGAGGCCGCCGACACGTGGTCGAGCGGTGGCACGTACGAGGGCGTCACCTGGACCAGCGAGGCCAAGAACACCTACCTCGAGAGCATGAACGCCAAGCCCGGCTGGCTGGCCGACCTCGACCCGCACCTGCGAGCGCTCATCATCGCGCTGATCGGCGCGGTATGGATCTGGTTCGCCGGCGTCATCATCGCCCAGTGCACGGGCATGACGGATTGGTCACCCATCAGCGGCATGGCGCTGCTCACGGTCGTGCTGGTGCTGCTGCTCGCGGGCTCGGGCGCGGTGGTGGGCGCGGTGCTGATCGGCGCGGCGCTGTGCGTCGCGATCACGCTCGGCGCCGACATGATGGCCGACCTGCGCACCGGGCACCTCGTGGGCGCCAAGCCCGCCAAGCAGCAAATGACCGAGCTCGCCCTCGTCGGGCTCGGGCCGATCGTCTGCATGCTCACCATCCTGATCATCGCGAATGTGAACCTGCAACAGACGGGCGTGGCGTTTGGACCTGGCACGCCGACCTCGGCGCCGCAGGCGCAGGCCTTGCAAGCCGTCATCACCGGCGTGCAGGGCGGCGACCTGCCGTACGTGCTGTACGGGCTCGGCGCGGTGCTGGGCGCCCTGTTGGGGCTGGGCTCGTTCGCGGGCCTGGGCGTGCTCGTCGGGCTGAGCGTGTATCTACCGTTCATGTTCATCGCGACCTACGGCATCGGCTGCGTGGCGAACATGCTGCTGACCGCGATGAAGGGGAAGCGCTGGACCGAGGAATGGGGCGTGCCGTTCGCCGCCGGTCTGATCGTCGGCGAGTCGATTCTCTCGCTCATCATCAACATCTACGTCCTGGCGACGGGCTGAGGAGCGACACGATGAAACCGCTTGCGTATCTGCTGATCATCGTCTCGCTCGCCGTGGGCGCCGCCAGCGCGACGAGCGCGTACGTGTGGACGCTGCCGGAGGACCCCTCGCTCGACGAGGAGACCTTCCGCGACGGCGAGCACGCCGACGGCTCGGCGCGGTACCTCGAGCTGGCCGCCGACGCCGGCGACACCGAGGGCGAG
>JBCAXI010000051.1:0-11805 GCA_038534175.1 Planctomycetota bacterium
CAAGGGCACGCCCCCCGACACATCGATGCTCGACGCAAAGATCCCCGCTTCGGCGCAGCACGCGTTCGGGCTCGAGGTCATCGCGGCGCTCGGCTTCGATCTCGACGCCGGGCGTCTCGACACCACGACGCATCCGTTCTGCGAGGGGCTGGCGCCGGGCGACACGCGCCTGACCACCCGATACCGAGACGAGCGATTCACCGACGCGCTCTACGGCACCATGCACGAGGCCGGGCACGGGCTCTACGAACAAGGCCTGCCGAAGCGCGGCGACGCGCCCTTCGGCACGCCCCTCTCCCACGCCATCAGCCTGGGCATCCACGAGAGCCAGTCGCGCATGTGGGAGAACCTCGTCGGGCGCAGCAAGGCGTTCTGGACCTGGGCGCTGCCCATCGCCAACAAGCACTTCGGCGGTGCCCTCAGCGCCCAGACCCCCGAGACCATGGAGCGCGCCGTCAACACCGCGAGCCCCAGCTTCATCCGCGTCGAAGCCGACGAGGCGACGTACAACCTCCACGTGCTGCTGCGGTTCGAGCTCGAGCGCGCCCTGCTCCGCGGCGACCTCCACGCCAAGGACGTGCCCGGCGCCTGGAACGCCCGCTTCAAGGAGCTATTCGGCATGGACGTGCCCGACCACCGACGCGGCTGCCTGCAGGACGTCCACTGGTCGTTCGGCCTGATCGGCTACTTCCCGACCTACACGCTCGGCAACCTGTACGCCGCGCAGCTCTGGGAGACCATCGTCGAGCAGATCCCCGATCTCGACGCCAAGATGTCGCGCGGCGAGTTCCTCCCGCTGCGCGATTGGCTCAACACCAACGTCCACGCCCACGGCATGCGCTACCGCGCGGGCGAGCTCTGCGAGCGCCTCACCAACAAGCCGCTGAGCGCGGACGCGCTGCTGCGCTACCTCGAGGGCAAGCTCAAGCCGATCTACGGCGTTTAGGCCGCGAGTGATGGGCTATCTGGCCATTTCGTCGCGCAGCGCCGCCGCCAACCGCTCGTAGTCACAGATCTCGTTGTACGCCTGACAACTGATCCGAAGACACCGCAGATCCACGCCCGGCTGAACCCACACGGGAACCTGGATCCCGTGCTCGTGCCGCAAGCGCGCCCACAGCGGGTCGCCATTGATCGTGCTGGCGTCACGCTCAATGGGCGCCAGCACCACCACCGCCATGTGCGCGAGCAGGTCGTCCGGCACGGGCGGCTCGGCGTCCACGGCGTTGCAGATCAGGTCGCGACCCCATCGGCACAGCTCATTGTTGTGCGCACGGAGGGCGCCCCAACCCTTGAGGCCGCTCGGGTCGTCGAGCTCGTCGCCGATCGCGCGCATGGTGTCGAGCGTCTCGGGCACGACCGCCCACGCGCTGAAGTCGGCCGTCGCGGTGTAGTCGAATAAGTGGTGCAAGCGGCTCAGGCCCTCGGGCGTGTGGCCGGCCCGGCTCGACATCGTCAGCGGCTCGAACGCGCCCGAGGGCGTGGCCGAACCGCTCGCGTGCAGCCCACGTCGCACCCACACGAACGCCGAGCTTTTGGGCGCCCCCACCCACTTGTGCAGGTTGCCCGTGAGGTAGTCCACGCCGATCGACTCGAGCGCCTTCATGTCGATCGGGATCTGCCCTGGCGCGTGCGCCGCGTCGATCAGCACGCGGCACTCGGGCGCTCGCGCCCTGATCGCGCGCACGATCGGCTCGATCGGCATCACGATCGCCGACGAGCTGGTGATCCAGCTCAGCAGCACGAGCCTCGTGCGATCCGTCACGCGCGACACAATCGCGCGCTCGATGTCCGCCCGGGCCTCATCGGCGTTCGGCGGCAATGGAAAGGGGACATCGGCGCTGGTGACCGTAAAGCCGCGCACGTGCGCGTCGCGCTCGAGCTGGTGCAGGCAACTCGCGTACTCGTGGTGGCTGACGAGCACCTCGTCGCCCGGGCCGAGCGGCACGTTGGCGAACACCGTCGCGGCGCCCTGGCTGGCGTTGACCACGAACACCAGATCCTCGGCGTCGGCGTCGAGAAACGCCGCCAGCGCGGCCCGGCTGCGCTGCAGCGCGGGCGTGAGGCCTTCCATGTAGTAGCGCGTGAGGTCGGCCTCCATCTCGGCGCGCACGCGCGACTGCGCCTCGAGCACGGCGAGCGGCGTCCCGCCGTACGAGCCGTGGTTGAGCTGGATGACCTCGGGGTCCAACCCCCAGTGACGAGCGAGCGATCGTGGCATGCCGGCAGCCTACGGCTGGCTCGGCTCTCGGGTGGCATGCCACCAAAGGCCACGCCACCAAGAGCCACGCCGACCAGGCCTGGCTCAGCCCTCGACGTCGAGCACGCGCCCCGCCTGCACGCCCGTCGCCGCGGCATTCTGATCGGCCGGGTGGCGGTAGAACGCCAGGCCTTCCGTCGTCGCCTTGGCCTCGCCATCCTCGAACGTGATCGCGCCCGGCACAACGCCCGCGACCAAACGCTCGACCGGACCCGCGGCCTTGCCGGCGATCTTGTCGGCGAGCGTCGGCTTGGGCACCTCGACGGGTCGCGCTTCCGGTGTCGGGGGCGTCGGCACCGCTGACGTTGGGCGCACGCCGTAGGCCTGGGCCAGACGCTGCGTCTGCGGATGGAACGGGATGGGATTCAGGCTGCTGGGACCGTCCGTGGTCATGGTCGGGTGCTCCGCGAGGGCTCGGCCCGAGTTCCTGAGGCGTTCCGCTGCAGGCTCGAGCGTGGGCTCGGGTGAGGCCGACCGGCTCCGCCGGTCCGCGAGATGTGTGAGAGTCTAGCCGCGCGCGTCTCGCAGGATCTCGGCGACCCGGCGGCCGAGCTCGTCGTCGCGGGTCTCGGCCCACTCGAGCGCGGTGCGACCGTCGACATCCGCGGGCTCCGTGTCGGCACCCGCGTTGAGCAGGACAAGGACTTTGTCGGCGTCGCCGCGGTCCGCGGCCCGCATCAGCGGGGTGATCCCGTCGTTGTCCGCCGCGTTGACCACGCGGGGGTCGCCCGCGGCCTCGATGAGCTCGGCGAGCAGCTCGGCGTCCGCGTCGTTGGCGGCGAGGATCGAGAGCGGGGTGGCGCCCTCATTGTCGCGCACGCTCACATCGGCGCCGCCGGCGAGCAACGCGCGAATCTTGCGTTCGTCTCGCGACACCGCCGACAGGTGCAGCGCTGTCTGGCCCCACTTGTTGCGGAACGAGGTGTTCGCCCCCTTGGCGATGAGCAGCTCGACCGACTCGGGATCGCCGCGCGAGCCCGAGGCCATCATGAGCGCCGTCCACCCATCGCGGGCGCGGGCGTCGATCGTCACGTCACGCTCGAGCAGCTCTCGCACGGTGTCCGCCGAGCCCCAGCCAGCGGCGTAGATCAGTGGTGTGCGCCCGTCGCTCGCGGTGGCGTCCGGGTCGGCGCCACGCTCGAGCAGCAGCGAGACCGAGTCGGGCTGCTTGTGGAAGATCGCCAGCATCAGCGGGGTCATCCCCCTCATCCACGTCTCGGCGCCCTCGGTGGTCGCGTCGACCGCGACCCCCGCGTCAAGCTCCGAGCGCATCCGAGCCACGTCGCCCTGGGCCGAGGCCTCGTGCAACTCCGAGATCTCACCCGAGCCCGTGGGCCCGTCTCGCTCGATCTCCGCCGACAACTCGCGAATCGCCGCGAACAGCAGACCCCCCGCGACCAGCAGGCTGAGCACGATGACCACCAACGACACGTTTTTCTGGCTCGAAGAAGACACGAGGTCTCCAATGCACGGTTGAACGAAGATGACGCCCTATTCAAGCACGCCTGAACGCCCGCGCCAAGGGCGAGCCCAACGGACGCCCCGGTCCGCTGGCGGCTCAGTCGTCGTCGCCGTGGCCCGCGAACGCCGCGACCACCTCCTGCTGCACGTGGGGCGGCGTGCGCTCGTCGTGGGAGTAATCCATGGTGTACGCGCCGGCGCCGTGCGTCATGCTCTTCAGCTCGGTCGAATAGTTCTGCAGCTCGCCGAGCGGGGCGTGGGCGACGATGGTGCACATGTCCCCCGCGAGCACCTTGGTGTCCTGCACGCGCCCGCGACGGGTCGAGAGGTCGCCGGTCAGGTCGCCCATGTACGACTGCGGCGCCGTGACCTCGAGCGTGACGAACGGCTCGAGCAGCGCCGGGCCGGCCTTCTGCACCGCGTCGATGAACGCCCGCTTGCCCGCGGTGATGAACGCGATCTCCTTCGAGTCCACCGCGTGGTGCTTCCCGTCGTACACCTCGACCTTCACGCCACCCATCGGGTACCCCGCCACGGCGCCGTGCTCCAGCACGCTGCGGATGCCCTTCTCGATCGCCGGCATGAACTGACGCGGGATCGACCCACCCACCGTCGCGTTCACGAACTCGAGCCCCTCGGGGTTCTCGGCGTCCGCGGCCAGCGGCTCCACACGGAGGTACACCTCGCCGAATTGCCCGGCGCCGCCGGTCTGCTTCTTGTGCCGGTGGTGCCCCTCGGCCTTGCTGGTGATCGTCTCCTTGTACGCCACCTTGGGCGGCGCGGTGTCGACCTCGATCCCGTGCATCTCCTTGAGCTTCTCGAGCGCCACGCGGAGGTGCAGCTCGCCCAGCCCGCGGAGCACCGTCTGCTTGGTCGCCGCGATGCGCTCGAACCGCAAGCACGGATCCTCGTCGCACAGCTTGTGGATCGCGGTCGAGAACTTGGCCTCGTCGGCGTGATTCTTGAGCTCGATCGCCAGGCCAAAGAGCGGCCGAGGCAGCGGCAACGGCTTGAGATGCACCGAGTCCATGTCGTGGTCCTGGTGGAGCACGCCGTCGAAGTGGACCTCGTCGATCTTCGCGATCGCGCCGATGTCGCCCGGTCCGATCGCGTCGACCTCGACCTGGTCCTTGCCCTGGCGCTTGAGCACGTGCCCGATGCGGATGGGCTTTTTCTGGTCGTCGAGGATCAGCTCGCTCTTGGCCTTGACCGTGCCCTGGTGCACACGGAAGACGCCCAGCTTGCCCACGTGCTTGTCGCCCGTCACCTTGAACAGGTGCGCGAGCACCGGCTGGTTGGGATCCGGCTCGGCGCGGAACTCGACCTCATCGCCCGAGTCCGCCGGCGTGCGCAGGAACGGCCGCGGGTTGCCCTCCAGCGGGTTGGGCAGCAGGCTCGCGAACACGTGCAGCAGGTGCTCGATGCCCGCGCCGCTCTTCGCCGAGCAGTAGCAGATCGGCACGAGGTGCCCGTCTCGCAGGGCCGCCTCGAACGCGTCGTGCACCTTGCCCTTGTCGAGGTTCTCGTCCGAGCCCTCCTCCAGATACTGCGTCATAAGGTCGTCCTGCATCTCGACGATCTGCTCAATGATGCGCTGGTGGCTCTCCTCGGCGCTGCTGAACAGCGGCGGCTCGCTCGTTTCTTCCTCGAACACCTTCACAACGCCCTGAAGGTCGGCCGTCGGCAGATTCACCGCCAGACACTCGGAGCCGAACTCGTCGCGGATCTGCCCGGTGAGCGCCGCTAGATCCGCGGCCTCCTCCTCGATCTTGTTGATGATCAGCATCCGCGGCAGGTTCCGCTGCTTGGCGACCGACATCATCCGACGCGTGATCGGCTCGATGCCCTTCGCCGCGTCGATCACCACGCACACCGTCTCGACCGCCGGGAACGCCGCGATCGCGTGCCCGATGAAGTCGCTCAGCCCCGGCGCGTCGATCACGTTGACCAGGTGGCTCTCGTGGTCGAAGTGCGTCACCGTCGTGTGCAGCGAGTGCTTGTGGTGCTTCTCTTCTTCCCGCCAATCGCTGACGGTGTTGCCCTCCTCGATCGAGCCCATGCGGGTGGTCTCGCCGGCGGCAAAGAGCAGCCGCTCGATCAGGGTGGTCTTGCCCGAACCGGACTGCCCGGTCAGCAGGATGTTGCGGATGTCGGCGGGGTCACGCACGGTCATTGGGATGGCCTCCGAGGGCGTCTCGACGGTCCCGAGTGGGCCGCGGACGCGCACCGGAGAGTGTAAGGACTGCGTGAATCCGACCGCACGTCGGCCCGCGGGGCCCGCTCACGAGCCGAGTGCTGCTCCGACCGGCGATCCGATCTTGTGATGGGGGTCGTGATCTCTGTCTTACTCAGGGACCGGGATCGATGACCGCGCCGGCGCCCAACTCCTGCGTCCGCCCGCCGATCAGGTCGAACCCATCCGTGTCGCCGCCCCCGCCGAAGTTCCCACGGATGACACCCGTCGTGGCGTTGTAGTGCCAGGCGGTCGAGCCGTCGTACGCCGCGCCCACGGTGTCGGCGCCCTTGTTGGGCCCGACCTTGATCGCCGGGATCGAGTCGATGTAGGGCCCAAACGGGTGTGAATCACTCCGCGTGCCCGAGCGGGCCCCCGCCTCGTTGGAGTACGCCATGAGCGCCTCGGCCAGCACCGCGGCCGAGGCGGGGTACGCGCCCCCGTGCTCGTTGCGGTACATCTCGATCGCGGTGGTCAGCCGCGCCACATCGGCCTCGTGCGCCGCCTGCGCCGCACGACCCGAGGCGGTCCCAACCCGCGGCAGCGCGATCGCCGCCACGAGCCCGAGAATCACGATCACCACGATCAGCTCAATCAGGCTGAACGCTCGGGACCGTCGTGCCGTGGGCGTGATCGGGGCGCGCATCGCGCTGCACATCGGGCGACCACACGCTGGCCTCCACCCACAGCCAAGCCGCCCCCGAGATCAACGCCTCAACACCCGGCCCAGGCGAATGCCGCGGTCCGGTAAGGACCGCCGCGCGACGCGTACGCTTGCCGCATGAGCCAGCCTGTCATCACGCGCTTCGCCCCCTCGCCCACCGGGCACCTGCACATCGGCGGCGCCCGCACCGCCCTCTTCTGCTGGGCACTGGCCCGACGCGCCGAACGCGAGGGCTCGGGTGGGAGCGGCGGCGGTGGCGGGCGCTTCGTCCTCCGCATCGAAGACACCGACCAGGCCCGCTCCAGCGAGGACGCCTCCCGAGGCATCCTCGAGGACCTCGCCTGGCTCGGCATCGATTGGGACGACGGGCCCGAGTTCGAAGCCAACGGCAAGACGCTCGGCGGCGACCCGCGAGGCGTCGGCCCCTTCCGCCAAGCGCTCCGGCTCGACACCTACAACCGATTCTTCGACCAGCTCCTCGACCGCGGCCTGGCCTATGCCGCGTTCGACACGCCCGAGGAGCTCGCGGCGATGCGCGAGACCGCCAAGAGCGAGAAGCGCACCTTCCGCTACACCAAGCCCGAGAAATACGACGCCGGCGCCGCGCGTGAGCGCATGCAATCCGAGCCGCACGTGCTCCGGCTGGCGATGCCGACCGATCCGATCGTGGTCCACGACGAGATCCTCGGCGAGATCACCTTCACCCAAGAGCACTTCGACGACTTCGTGATCCGCAAGAACGATGGCTTCCCGACATACCACTTCGCGGTCGTCATCGACGACGAGCTGATGGGCGTGACCCATGTCGTCCGCGGCCAGGAGCACCTGAACAACACGTCCAAGCACGTCGGGCTGCAATCGCTCCTCAAGCACCACGACGGGCGACCGTTCCGCGTGCCGAGCTATGCGCACGTGCCGCTGATCTCGAACCCCGACGGCTCGAAGATGAGCAAGCGCGACAAGGACAAGGCCGCCCGCGCCGCCGCCAAGGACGCCCGGCTCACCGCGTCGCCCATCGCCGGCCTGAGCGACGACGCGCTGGCCAAGTGGATGAAGGACAAGAAGGCCCAGCTCGACACCGGCCCGCTGAGCGCGCTGGCCGAGCACCTCGCGGTGGACCTTCCGGCGATCGAGGTCGCCGACTTCGAGGCCGCGGGCTATCTCCCCGGGGTCGTGTGCAATTTCATCGCGCTGCTCGGCTGGAATCCCGGCGTGAAGGACGCCGAGGGCAAGGATCTCGAGCGGTTCGACATGGAGTATCTGGCCGAGCGATTCGCGTTCGATCGCGCCGGCACGTCGGCGAGCAAGTTCGACCGGGAGAAGCTGCTCGCGTTCAACGCGGACACGATCCAGCACGAGCTGGACGACGACGCCTTCGCCGCGCTCTGGAGAACGTGGCTCGAACGGTTCGAGCCGTGGGTGCTCGAGACGCTCGGTGATCGCTTCGAGCGGGCGGCCCGGGCGACGCGCCCCCGCGCGCGCACCCTGCGCGACGCGATCGAGCCCATCCGGTTCGCGCTCATCGACGACGACCAGATCGTGTACGACGACAAGGCCGTGCAAAAGGGGCTCAAAAAGGGCGAGCCGAGCGGGCTCGCGTTGCTGGAGCGATTCGCGCCGCAGCTCTCGGCGATCGAGCCGTTCGAGCCCGAGACGATCGAGTCGGCGGTCAAGGCGTTCGCCGAGTCGCAGGAGGTGGGCCTGGGCAAGATCGCGGCGCCGCTGCGCGTGGCGCTCACGGGCACGAGCGTGAGCCCGCCCCTGGGCGAGACGTTGGGTTTGCTGGGCCGAGAGATCTGCATCGAGCGCGTCGCACGCACGATCGGTGAGCACACGCAAACTTCGGCGTGAACGCGTTGGCGATGGAATGGCTTGAATCGACGTCGGGTTTCACCGGCGACCGCGGGGGTGGGAAAGCGCGGTGGTGGGCAAGCGCGGGGGTGGGAAGAATCGGGACTGGGAAGAAGCGGGTGCGGGACAACGGGTGCGGGACAAGGCGAGGGAACCGACATGGCCGATGTGTTGTTTGAGCCGATGAAGATCGGTGAACTGGAAGTACCCAACCGCGTGCTGATGGCGCCGCTGACTCGGAGCCGGAGCACGCAGCCGGGCGACGTGCCCAACGCGATGAACGCGGAGTACTACGCCCAACGGGCGAGCGCCGGGCTGATCATCGCCGAGGCGACGCAGGTCTCAGGCCAGGGCAAGGGGTACGCCTTCACGCCGGGCATCCACACCGAGGCGCAGGCCGAGGGCTGGAAGCTCGTGACCGACGCGGTGCACGCCAGGGGCGGGCGGATCTACCTGCAGCTCTGGCACGTCGGGCGGATCAGCCACGTGGACCTGCAACCGAACGGCGAGCGTCCCGTGGCGCCCTCGGCGATCCGCGCCGAGGGCTCGCGCACCTACACCAGCAAGGACAGCGGGATGGTGGACGTCTCCGAGCCGCGTGCGCTCGAGCTCGACGAGATCCCGGGCGTGGTGGACCAGTTCCGCAAGGGCGCCGAGCTCGCCAAGGCCGCCGGCTTCGACGGCGTCGAGATCCATGGTGCCAACGGATACCTCCTCGACCAGTTCCTCCGCACCGGCACCAACCACCGCACCGACGCCTACGGCGGCCCGGTCGAGAACCGAGCCCGCTTCGGCATCGAGGTCGCCCAGGCCGTCATCGATGTCTGGGGCGCCGGACGCGTCGGCTACCGCGTCACGCCCATCGGGCGATTCAATGACATGAACGACGACGCGCCCGCCGACACGTTCGGCTACCTCGCCGAGAAGCTGGGCGAGCTGGGCGTGGCGTTCATCCACGTCGTGGAGGAGTTCGGGCCCAGCTCGCGCGATGACGCGCTGGAAGAGGCCGCCCGCGCCATCCGCACCCGCTACAAGGCCGCGTCGCCCGCCGGCTCGAACCCCGCCTACCTCGGTAATGGCGGGTACGACGCCGACCTGGCGCGCCAACGCATCGGAGACGGCCTCGCCGACGCGATCACCTTCGGCAAGCTGTTCATCTCCAATCCCGACCTGCCCGAACGCATGCAACAGAACGGCCCGTACAACGAGTGGGACCAGTCCACGTTCTACGGCGGCGACGAGAAGGGCTACACCGACTACGCACCGCTCGCGTAGCTACTCGTTGAACAACACGGGCTCGAGCGTCGCGGCGCCTTCCAACTCGAGGAGGCGCCGCTTTCGATCCAGCCCACCGCCGTAGCCGCAGAGCGCCCCATCACTCCGGATGACGCGATGGCAGGGGATGACGATCGCGATGCGGTTGGCGCCGTTGGCGCGCCCGATCGCCCGGCTCGCGCCCGGCTTGCCCAGATCGCGCGCGATGTCGGCGTAGCTCCGAGTCTCGCCGTGCGAAATCTCGAGCAGCCGATCCCACACGCGCCGCTCGAACGGCGTGCCGCGCGGGTCAAGGGGAATCGTGAACGCGCGCCGGTATCCGTCGAAGTACTCGTGCAGCTCGCGCGCCGTCTGCAGGAGCACCGCGTGCTCGCCCGGCTCGATGTCGCCTTGCGCTCGCACGTCACGCAATTCCCGCGGCAAGGCCCGGCGATCGTGGAACTCGAGCAGTGTCAGCCCCGAGTCGCTCGCGATCGCGAGCATCTCGCCCATCGGCGTGTGGATCCGCTGGCTGGTGAATCGCTCGGTGCGCCGTGTGCCCATGCGCCGAGGCTATCGGGTCCGGGGGCGCGCGTGACAATCGCGAGGCGTCAATCGTGTAAATGTGTGGAATGCCCCAGCGGGCCGCGTGGTTCGCTTCTTCGTGCGGCGAAGGCCGCGACACGAAACGGCACCCAACGCAAGAAAGCACGGAACACAGGGAATACCACGATGAAACGCGTCGACACGAACCCCACCACCACCGCCACCCCGACGACCACCACCACCCTCACCAAGTTCGCGGCGATGCTCGCCGCCAGCGCCACGCTGATCGCCGCGTCGTCCGCCTTCGCCGCAGCGGGCCCCGGCCCGATCCCGGCGAGCGCGAGCGCCGCGGCGGTCCAGTCGGCGCCGACCGCCTTCGCCGACACCGTCATCGCCAGCGGAAACAAGTGGGTCAAGAAGACCTCGAAGACGCGGGGCGCCTGGGAGATCGTGCGGCGCGATGACGGCAGCCGCGTCGTTCGACTCAAGGGCGACTTCAAGACCCGCAAGGCACCCGACCTGAAGATCGTTCTGAGCCCGCACACCTCCAAGACCGCCAAGAACAAGAACGCCCTCGAGGGCGGCAAGGTCATCAGCCTCCTCAAAAACCACAAGGGGGCCCAGGAGTTCGTGATCCCCGCGAGCGTGGACCTCTCCAAGTACAAGTCGGTCCTGATCCACTGCGAGCAATACACCAAGCTCTGGGCCGTCGCCGACATCACCCCGCCGACCGGCTGAGCGGACCCGGCCCACAAAGCGTTCCTTTCTCAAGCGACCCCGGAGCCGGCTCCGGGGTCGCGCCCGTGGTCGGACGTCCCGCGCCGCGGCTCGGGAATATGCTCCGCCCCATGACAGACGCTCCCAACACGCCCGACGAGGGCTCCCGCGCCGACGCCGAGACCTCGCCGCGGCATTTCATCCAGCAGATCATCGACGCCGACGTCGCCAGCGGGAAGTGGGGCGAGCCGGGCGACGAAAGCGTCGTCGCCACGCGCTTCCCACCCGAGCCCAACGGCTACCTCCACATCGGGCACGCCAAGGCGATCTGGCTCAGCCACAGCCTCGCCAAAGACGTCGGCGGCCGCTTCTACCTTCGCTTCGACGACACCAATCCCGCCAAGGAAGAGGCCGAGTACGTGCGCTCGACCCTGCGAGACCTGCGCTGGCTCGGCGCCGACTGGCAGGGCATGGCCCCCGACGACCCCGAGAGCGACGCGGGCGTCCGCTTCGCGAGCGACTACTTCGACCGCATGTACCTCTGGGCGTGCGAGCTGATCGCCAAGGGCCTCGCGTACGTCGACGAGCAGACGCCCGAGGAGATTCGCGCCGGGCGCGGCTCGGCCGGCGTGCCCGGCACGCCCTCGCCCTTCCGCGATCGCCCGCCCGTCGAGAGCCTCGAGCTGTTCAACCGGATGAAGGATGGTGAGTTCGCCGACGGGTCCAAGGTGCTCCGCGCCAAGATCGACATGACCTCGCCCAACTTCAACCTGCGCGATCCGGTGATGTACCGAGTGGTGAACACGCCCCACCACCGCA
>JBCAXI010000052.1:0-11656 GCA_038534175.1 Planctomycetota bacterium
GACGATCTGCTGCTGGTGACGGCGAAGGGCGCCGCGATCCGGTTCAACGAGCAGGACGTGCGCCTGATGGGCCGCTCGGCGGCGGGCGTGAAGGGCATCGAGCTGGCCGATGACGACGACGTGGTCGGCGTGATCCGGATCCCAATGGAGGCCGACGACGACGGTGACCTAATGACGGTCGATCCGTCGATGAGTCTGTTGACTGTGACCGAGCACGGTTATGGCAAGCGCACGCTCGTGGACGAGTATCGCGTGCAGCCGGAGGGCGGCAAGGCCCGCTCGCAGTCGCGCGGCGGCAAGGGCCGCGCCGACATCAAGTCCACCGATCGCAACGGGCGGAGCGTCGCGGCGCTAGGCGTGTCGGAATCGGACGACCTGGTGATCGTCTCGAGGGGCGGGCAGCTCGTGCGCACGCCGGCGGGGTCGGTCTCGCAGATCGGCCGCGGAACGCAGGGTGTGCGTGTGGTGTCGCTGAAGTCGGGGGACGCGGTGGTGGCGGCGGCGCGAGTGCCCGGGGGAGACGACGCGGCGGTCGAGGCCGAGGCGGAGGCGTCGAATGGCGAGGCCGCGGGCTCCGACGCGACGGCGGAATGATCCGCACCGCGGGATTGGATTAGACTGACGCCGATGGCTACCGAATGGTCCGACGACATCGTGATTGCTGACCTCGCAGATGAGCCCGCGCTCTCCGATGAGCTGGGCGCGATCTCAGAGCGGCTGGCCAAGCTGCTCGCCGAGGGTGAGGCACCGCCCTCGGTGGTGCTCAACTTCGGGCAGGTGAGCTACATCAACAGCTCCAACATCGCGCAGATGCTCCGCGTGCGCAAGCAGCTGGCCGAGGCCAGGGGCAAGCTGCGCATCTGCTCGGTGTCGGACGAGGTGTGGTCCGTGCTCATGATCACGGGGCTGGACAAGGTGTTCGACTTCGCGCCGGATCCGATGACGGCGCTCGCGAGCCTGCAGATCGAGGGCGAGGGGTAGCACCGATCAATGCTGATCGAGCGCGACGAGTCGATGTTCGGATAGCCTCTTGGCATGGCGAGTCTTGGATTTCCGGTCATCACGCTGGGTGTGATCGCGTTGCTCTCGTGGCTGATCGTTCGGACCGGGGCGCGGGCCCTGGCGCTGTCCGGGCTGGATCGCGACGTGGCGATGTTCCAGGCGACGAGCGCGTTCTTCGGCGTCGGCTTCACGACGGCCGAGGCGGAGCTCGTGGTGCAGCATCCGGCGCGTCGCCGGATCGTGATGCATCTGGTGGTCGTCGGCAACATCGGCATCGCGGGCTCGTTCGCGACGCTGACGTCGGCGATGATGCACGCCAACGCCGATGAGAATTGGCTGGGCACGCTGATCGAGTTCGCCGCGCTGGCAATACTGGTGCTGGTCATCTCGAAGCTGAAGATTCTCAACAGCGCGATCGACTGGCTGATCGGCCGCTCGCTCGAGAGCGCGGGCGTGGTCCGGCCGTTGGACTACGAGACGGTGCTCGGCCTGCGCGACGGGTACGAGGTCGCCGAGGTGGATATCGACGAGCGCTGTCCGGTCGTGGGCCAAACGCTCGGCGAGACGCGGGCGGGCTCGCGCGGGATGCTGGTGCTGAGTGTGACCCGGCGGGGCGGCGCGTTCGTCGGGGCGCCGGGCCCCGAGGTTCGACTCGAGCTGGGCGACCACCTCGTGGTGTACGGGCACGGCGAGACGGTCCGAGCGATCTTGAACGAGGCGGGCTAAAGGGGGTGGCTGAAGTTAAAGCGAGCGGAGCCCGTCCGACTGCCCGAGTCGGACCGGGAAACACCGGCCGATCGGTCGCGGGCGGCTACAGTGCGTCGTGCGCCACGGCGATCACAACCTGGGGGCTGCGTCGGGGGTCGGCTCGGCGGTCGTGACGCTCGAGGGCGTGCGCAAGACGTACTACAAGCCCGACGGCTCGGTGATGGTCGAGGCGCTGCGCGGGGTCGATCTGTCGATCCGCGCGGGCGAGTACGTCGCGATCATGGGGCCATCGGGCTCGGGCAAGTCGACCGTGATGAACATTCTGGGCTGCCTGGATCGCTCCACGCAGGGCCGGTACCTGCTGGCGGGCAAGGACGTCACGGAGATGCCCGACGACGAGCTCTCGGCGTTTCGTGGGCGGACGATCGGGTTCGTGTTCCAGGCCTTCAACCTGATCCCGGCGTTGACGATCGAGGAGAACGTCGAGGCGCCGTTGTTCTATCAGCGGGCGCCGCGGGCCGAGCGTCGCCAGCGGGCGCACGAGTCGCTGGACCTTGTGGGCCTGGGCGGGCGCCTCGGGCACCGCCCGCGCGAGCTGTCGGGCGGCCAGCAGCAGCGCGTCGCGATCGCGCGGGCACTCGTGACCAAGCCCTCGGTGCTGATGGCCGACGAGCCGACGGGCAACCTCGACTCGACGACGGGCGAGCAGATCCTGACGCTGTTCGAGGAGCTGCACGCCGAGGGCATGACGATCGTCATGGTGACGCACGACGACGAGGTGTCGAAACGGTGCGAGCGCATCGTGCGGTTTCGCGATGGCGTGATCGAGACCGACGAGGTGTTGCGGCGTCACGGCCGGCTCGCGGGCAGCGACGCGTAGCACCGCCTCAGGCGGCGAGCGAGGCGTCGCTCGTTCGCTCGATGGGCGCGGCCGTCGCGGTCAGGAGCACCGCGGTGACGTCGTCGGGTTGGTGGAGCGAGCCGGGCTGGTCGTCGAGCGCGTGGGTGAGATGATCGATCGCGACCCGCACGGGCGACTCGCTCATCGCGTGGAGCCCGCCGATCGCGCGGAACGCGTCGAGATAGCGGGTGCTCGGCGTGCGCTGCGTGTACTCGTCGGCGCTCGTGTCGGGGAAGCCGAGCTCGAAGCCATCGGAGTAAAGCAGCAGGGAGCTGCCCTCCGCGAGCGTGAAGGTCTCCTGCTCATAGGGCGCGTCCTCGAAGACCCCCAGCAGCGGCCCACCGGTCTCAACGCCGATCATGGTGTCCCGGTCGATGACGAACGGCGGGGGATGTCCCGCGGTGGAGAGGGTGACCCGGTGGGTGTGGGTGTCGATGATGCCATAGGCGGCGGTCGCGAAGCGTTGCCCGTCGCCGCTCCAGTGGCAGAGCTCGTCGTTGAGCAGCTCAAGCGTGCGCGAGGGCTCGAGGACTCGGCCGTCGTCGTCTTGGATGCGTAGGGCTCGAGCGATGATCATGGTGAGCAGCGCGGCGGGCACGCCGTGGCCCACGGCGTCGGCGAGCAGGAACGCGATGCGCCGGTCGTCGATGCGTCGGATGTCGTAGAGGTCGCCCGACACATAGCCCGCGGGGCGGTAGAGCGCGCCGAAGGCGAGCGTGTCGGCGGTGGGGATGGTGCGCGGGAGCATGCCGCGTTGGACCGAGGCGGCGAGGTGCAGCTCCTCATGGAGGCGTTCCATCTCGCCGCGCATGCCGCCCTGGTGCGATTGGGTGATGTGGACGTCGTCGGCGAGGAGGCGAACGGTCGCCTGCCGCGCCCCGAGGGCATGGATGACGCGGGCGAGGTGCGCGGGGTCCGCGTCGTGGCGCTCCACGAGCACGCCGCCGGACTCGAGACGTCGCCCGGAGGAATCAGCGTCGGCCATGAGCATGACGCCCGGCGCAAGGGCACGCTGGAGGAGGTCGATGGTCTGGCAGGCGTGGACGACGCCGGCGCCCTCCGCGAGCACGGTGACGACGACGCCGGTGGGGATCTTGCGTTTCGCGACGGGCGTCACGTTTGCCGCGAGACGATCACGCAGCGCGTCGAGGGGGATGACGTCGATCGTCGGCGGGGCCTCGGGGCGGGGCCAGCTCTTGAGCAGCGGTTCGGTCCAGCGCTCGGCGGAGGCCAGCAGCGAGGGGTCGATCGCGAGGGTGACGGGGGTTCCCGACATGATGGATCGACGCCTCCGGCGCGGCGGGGTGATCGCCCCTCGCGGCATCGGAGACCATCGGCGGTCGGTCCTCTGCGCTTCAGACGCTCATCGCGCTTGGCGCTTGAGCGCGTTCAGGTCGAGGTCGATGCGTTGGCCGTTCTTGATGTCCAGCTCGTCCAGTAACCCACCCTTGATCTCGATGACGAACTGGGCCGCGAAGCGGCTTGAGTAGCGCTTGAGACGGGATTCGTACTCCAGATCGGACTCGTTCTCGGTCTGGTCGTCCTCGACGGTCATCTTGTGTTTGGCGGTCACGCGGCCTGCGCCGTCCAGGAAGATGATGTCGATCGGGACGAGGCAATCGCGCATCACGAACTGCTGGACACCCGGGTTGGGGAAGACGAAGAGCATGCCGCCATCGTCGGCGATGAAGTCACGCCCGCTGAGGCCCTTGACGCGGGCTTGGTGGTCGAGCGCGAGCTCGAGATGGAACCAGCGCCCGTCGAGCTCGACGGCGTGCGTGGACCGTGCGGTCTCCTCGTCGCAACCGGGGAGCAGCGTGAGGGCCGAGAACACGAGGACGATCGCGATGAGCGTGCGCATGGGCGCCTTTCCGATCAGGCCTGTTTGAGCCAGGCGTCGTGCTGGGGCGTGCAGGTGACGGCCCCTCGCGGCATGCTATCGGGGTCAAAGGCGTCGAGGAACGCGTTTGTGTCCATGGGGGCCGGCGTGGTCGTGAGGCCGCACCAATGGGCGCACAGGCCGATCACGCGCTCCGCGGGGACGCCGGCGTCGCGGTATCGGGTGAGTCGCGTGTCGCCGTGGCGTTTGGCGAGGCGGCGTCCGTCGGGCCCGAGCACGAGCGGAAGATGCCAGTAGTGGGGGACGGGCTCGAGTTTGAGTCGGTCATAGAGCAGGCGCTGCCGCGCGGCCGAGTCGAGCAGGTCGTCGCCCCGGACGATGTCGGTCACGCCCTGCCGCGCGTCATCCACAACCACCGCGAGCTGGTACGAGGGCTGGGAGCGCTTGGTCCACACGACAAAGTCGCCGACGGAATCCGCGGGTGTGCGCGCTTGCGGGCCCGCGAAGCGATCGTCGAACGAGACGGTCTCGGACTCGTGCGTGAGCAGCCGCCAGTTGGTCTCGTCGTTGTGGAACGGGCCGGAGGGCGCAGGGCTCGGGCGCAGGCTCGGAGGGAAGCGGGTCTCTTCGGCGCCCTCTTGCGGTGCCGAGGCGGCGGCCTCGATGTCCTTGCGGCTGAGCGAGCAGGCATACGCAAGCCCGCGTTCGGCGAGCACGCGCATGGCGGCGCGGTAGGGTTCGAGATCGTCCGATTGGACGAGCGGGCCCTCGTCCCAGTCGATGCCGAGCCAAGTGAGGAGGTCGATCGTGTCTGCGGCGGCGCCCGGTTTGATTCTTGGGCCGTCGAGATCCTCGATGCGGAGCAGGATGGACCAGCCTTGCTGCCGCGCGATCGCCCAGTTGATGAGGAAGGTCCGCGCGTTGCCGAGATGTAACGCCCCGGTGGGCGAGGGGGCCAGACGGGTGCGTCGGGGGGTGTCACGGTCAATGATCGTCACGTCGCCCGGCAGGGTATGGCGAGATGAAGTTGGTGACCGCTACACTGCGAGCGGTAGGAAGTGAGTGGGCGGGCAGGGGCATCGCGCGGAGGCGCCATGGCGGACAAGCTCAGCGAGAGCGAGATCAAGTCGAAGATCGAGACGATGCCGGAGTGGTCTGAGGTCTCGGGCGAGATCCAACGCACGTACGAGTTCGACGACTTCCGGGCGTCGATGGCGTTTGTGGAGAAGGTCGCTGACCTGGCCGAGGAGGCCCAGCACCATCCCGACATCCTCATCCGCTACAACCGCGTGATGCTGACGCTTTCGACGCACGACGCCGGCGGGCTGACGGTGAAGGACTTCGACCTCGCGTCGCGCTGCGACGAGCTCGTGGCCGCCGCCGCCCGCGGCTGAACCAAGCCGCTTCAACCCCAATATTCCAAGCCCGGTACTCCAAGCCCGGTACTCCAAGCCCGGTACTCCAAGCCCGCAACTTCAAGATCGCTATTTCAATTCAACCGACCAGTAGGCTTCGTCGAGGAAGCTCTTCCATGAGGCATACTTAGCGTGGCCGAGGCGGATCGCGATCATCGGGTTGCGCTTCGGGCGTTTGGGCTCGCGGAATAGGGCCATGTGCGCCTGCTTGGGCGTGCGGCCGCCCTTCCTGGCGTTGCAGCGCACGCAGGCGCAGACGAGATTCTCCCATGTGTCGGGCCCGCCCTGGGTGCGGGGCACGACGTGATCGATCGAGAGCTCGCTGGTGGGAAAGGCGTGCCCGCAGTACTGGCATCGGTTGCGGTCGCGGGCGAAGAGGTTGCGCCGGTTGAGCTTGACCTGCTGGCTGGGCAGGCGGTCGTAGCCGAGCAGTCGGATGATGCGGGGCGCAGGCAGGTCCATGCGCACGGTGCGGACCCAGTCGTACCGATCGCGCTCGAACTCGGCTTTGAGCAGGCCGACCTCGGCCCACGACTCGAGGTCATAATTCGCGTAGTGCCCGTCATCGACATCGATCACCTCGGCGATGTCTCGGGCGAGCATCGCGAAGGCGCGCTTTACCGAGATAACACGCACGGCGACGTAGAGCTTGTTGAGCACGAGCACCTTGGCGGCAAGCCCGTCGCCGGGTGAGACGCCGAAGGCGTGCGCGCACGTGGGATCCAGTCTGGGCTCGTTGGGGGCGCCAGCGTCGACGCCCCCGAGTATGTGGACGTCGTCGGCGTCCACCGAACACGCGGGCGCAGGGGTGGTCTGTCCGGCCTTGGCGCCGCCATGTTTGGTGCTGCGATGTTTCGAACGGCGTCCCATGGATCCCCCAGCGCTGTTGCCTGCTATTCGTCGCGGGCGGGCCAGCGGCTGCATCGGCACGCTCGGCATGGAGCGGCCGTGGTTCGGTACATAGATACAGGGACCGTTCGGCCCGATCAACACCATGTGGTGGTGTTTCGCGAGGAAACGGGTGTGACTTTGCGCGATCTTGACGGTCTCTAGTGGCGGAAGTGCCGAACGCCGGTCGTGAGGCAGACCACGCCTCGTTCATTGCAGAGGTCGAAGGTGTCCTGGTCGCGCTTGGAGCCGCCGGGGTGGAGGATGGCGGTGATCCCGCCCTCGATGAGTCGCTTAGGCCCGTCATCGAAGGGGAAGAACGCGTCGCTCGCGGCGACGGCGCCCACGCACGCACCGCCCGACTTATCGATCGCGATGCGACAGGCGTTGAGACGGTCCATCTGGCCGGCGCCCGCGCCGAAGAGTCGGAGCGTTCCGAGGGCGTCTCGCCCACCGATGGCGATCGCGTTGCTCGAGAGCGCCCGGCAGGCAACGTTGAGCACGCGGAGGGCGTCGAGCTGGTCCTGTGTTGGCTCGGGACCCGCGGCGTGCGACCATTCTTGGGATGACGAGATTTTGACGTCTCGATCCTGCACCAGCAGGCCGCCGGGGATGGACCGGTGCTCGAGCTTGCGCGCCGCGCTCGGCTTGCGATCGCCGGTGGCGAGGAGCCGGACGTTGGCCCACCGCGCCGCGAGTCGATCGAGCGCGTCGGGCTCGTAGCTCGGAGCGATGATGACCTCGAAGAAGTGGGTGCGATCGGCGATCGCCTCGGCGGCGTCGGCGTCCACGCGCGTGTTGATCGCGAGGATGCCCCCGTAGGCGGCGATGGAGTCTCCGGCGATCGCGCCCACGGCCGCGGCGCGGGGCGTGTCGGCGATCGCCACGCCGCTCGGGTTGGTGTGCTTGACAACACACGCGCCCGGACGATCGGGCTCCACGCGGCGCAGGGCCTTGACGGTCTCGAGCGCCGCCGACGCGTCGAGGATGTTGTTGTAGCTGAGCGCCTTGCCGTGGTGCTGCTCGGCGTTGACGATCGATTGGCCGGTGGAGGCGGGATCGCGATAGAGCGCGGCCTGTTGGTGGGGGTTCTCGCCGTAGCGCAGGTCCTGCACCTTCACGTAGCCGTGCTGCATGATCTGTGCGAAGGCGACCGGCGATCGCCGGCCTAGGTAGGCGGCGATCGCGGCGTCGTACTCGCTCGTTCGGGCGAAGGCGGCGGCGGCGAACTCGGCGCGGGTGCGTAGAGCGGTCGCGCCCTCGCCGCTGCGCAGGTCGTTGATGACGCGGTCGTACTGGCGCGGCGCGGTGACGACCGTGACGAAGCGGAAGTTCTTGGCGGCGCTGCGGATCATCGCGGGCCCGCCGATGTCGATCTGCTCGATCGCCTCGGCCTCGACAACGCTGGGGTCGGCGACGGTGCGTTCGAACGGATAGAGGCTGATGCACACGAGATCGATGGGGCCGATCGCGTGCTCGGCCATCTGGGCGCGGTGCTCGTCGTCGTCGCGGACGCCCAGCAGCCCGCCATGGACCTTGGGATGGAGTGTCTTAACGCGACCGGAGAGAATCTCGGGGAATCCCGTGAGCTCCTCGATGGGCGTGACGGGGATGTTGGCCTCGCGGAGTGCGCGGGCGGTGCCGCCGGTGGAGACGATCTCGATATCGTTGGAGATCAGGGCGCGCGCAAAGGGGACAAGCTCGGTCTTGTCGTTGACGGAGATGAGGGCTTTTCGGATGCGCGGCTCGGTCATGCCGAAGCGTACGAGACGGCGGCGTCAGAAGCGCGGGCGGAATCGGGCGATGACGCCGCCGTCGCTGACCACCCAGAGCGGCCCATCGAGGAACGGCTCGGCGTGGATGGACTGCACGCCATCGAGCGTGGCGCGGCTCAGCACCTCTCCGGACTCGGGATCCAGGGTGGCGGCCTCGCGGGTGTCGGCGTCCCAGACCACAAGGCGTCCGGCGCGGTGGGCGATGACCACGCCCAGCACGTCGGGCGAGCGCCAGCGCGGCTCGCCGGTCACGGCGTCGAGGGCGACGAGCCCCTCGCTCTCGACCGCGATGTAGACCGTGTCGTCGTGCACGGTCGGCTGCGTGCGCAGCGGGGTGTCGGTCCGGTAGCGCCATCGCAGCTCCGCGCCCTCGGGGCTGAAGGCATAAAGCGAGCGGTCGAGGCTGGGCACGAGCATGAGGCCGGCGCCCGCGACGGGCTCGGCGCCCGGGCCGCGGAAGATCTCGCCCCGTCCGATCAGCGAGCCATTCTCCGCGTTGACGAACAGGACATCGCCCGATCGCGTGACGGCACCGATGGCGCGGTCGATGCGGACAGGGCTGTGCTCGATCGCGCCCCGCCCGTCGAAGCCCCAGTACTTGATGCTGTTGGCGGTCAGGTGGGCGAGGATCTCGCCGCTCGGGGTGCCGTAGATGAGCACGCGGCCCGCGATGATGGGGTTGGTCGCGACGACCTTCTCGTACGATTGGCGATCGAGCAGCGTGCCGGTGTCCACGTCGAGGACGTAGAGCTCGGGCTCGCCCGAGATGTAGAAGCGATCGAGGATGCGGCTGTTGCCGACGAAGAGCGTGAGCGGGCCGGCGAGCTGGTTGGCCCAGCGGACCTCGCCCGTATCGGGGTCCATCGCGGTGACGGTGCTGCCCGACTCCTGCACGAGCAATGTGTCGCCGAAGAGATTCATGAATCGCACACGCTCGCCGGGCGCGACGGCGGGGAAGCCGCGCCAGTCGATGCGATACCCGAGCGCGGCGAACGCGTCGTGATCGATCGCGAAAGCGTCGGCTCGCTCTTGGATGGAGCTTGGAGCGCCCGGACGGCTCGAGTCATCGGCCCGGGGCCCGAACCGCTCGCTCGAAGCGCAGCCCGTGGCAAGCGCGAGTGCCATGGGCAGCGCGACGCGCGCGGGCCAGGATAGGTGGGAGCGATCCGCGGCCGGTGGGCAGCGTGTTGGGTCGGGGTTGGGCACCGGCCTTCTCCGAGCGTCGTCGTTGGACGCGTAAGGGTGGACTCGTGTGGTCGTTCGTGTCGCTCGCGGTGACCCTTGGTCGGGCCGATGGAGCTGGAGGTGGGCTTCAGACGCTTCCGTGCGAGCGAGGCCGATGGTCTCGGCCGCGAGCGCTGGCATGGAGGGGTCAGTGCGGGGCCCGTGCAGGCCTGTCAGGGTCCGTCGTGGCCGCATTCGACCCGCCCTCGGGGCTGACCACCCGCGATCCGTCGCGAGGCGGGGCAGTATCTGGGGGGGCGGAGGCATCGTCAAGCGATGGGGCGTGAGTGCGGCTCCTACGGGGGTTGGGTGTGGGGGTCTGGGCTCTCTACACTCGATTCGGCAGCGTGCGGCCTGGGGGCGGACGGAGCCGCGGAGCGTCCATGTTCACAGGATTGGTGCAGGCGGTGGGGGAGGTCGTCGCGGCGACGCGGAGCGAGTCGGGGCGGCGTCTGGTGATCGATCTGGGTGGCTGGCCGCATCGCCCGGAGGCGGGCGACTCCATCGCGATCGACGGCTGCTGTCTCACGGCGGCCCAGGCCCCCGATGGCACGCGGCTCGCGTTTGACGCCGTGCCCGAGACGCTGTCTCGAACCACGCTCGAAGATCTGGCGCCCGGATCGCGGGTGCACCTCGAGCACGCGGTCACCGCCTCGACGCTGATGGGCGGGCACTTCGTGCAGGGGCACGTGGACGGTGTGGCGGGCGTGGACTCCATCTCGACGGCGGACGGCTGGCGTGTTCGGCTCTCCCCGCCATCCGAGCTGATGGCCTACCTGGCGCCGAAAGGCTCGGTGTGTGTCGCGGGCGTCTCGCTGACGATCGCCGAGGTCTCGGTCGCGGGCGGGTGGTTCGAGGTGGCCCTGATCCCGACGACGCTGGAGCTGACGACGCTGGGGGACCTGGCGGTTGGGTCGTCGGTGAATCTTGAGGCAGACATGCTGGCCAAGTCGGCGGTGCATTATCTGACGCACTTCGCGAGGCGCGGCTGAGGTGCGCGTGCTGGGCGTCGATCCCGGCTCTCGCGTGACGGGCTATGGGTGTGTCGACATCGCGAGGCCCGGGGCGAAGCCCGAGCTGGTCGAGGCGGGTGTGATTCGGCTCGGCGCGGATCCTGATTCCAGGAAGCGGGCGCGCGAGGCCGGCCTCGATCGCGTGCCGCTGCCGGAGCGGCTGGTGGAGCTGGAGCGCGATCTTTCGGCGTTGATCGAGCGTCTGGCGCCGGCGACGGTCGCGGTGGAGGCGTTGTTCGCCCATTACCGACATCCCGCGACCGCGATCGTGATGGGGCACGCGCGGGGCGTCGTGCTGCTGGCGGTGCAGCGCCAGGGTGCTGATCTGGTGGAGCTGGAACCAGCGACCGTGAAAAAAGCGGTGACGGGATCGGGCCGAGCGAGCAAGGGGCAGATGCAGTCGGCGGTGCAGGCGGTGTTCGGTCTGGATGAGCCTCCCGAGCCCTCGGACGTGGCCGACGCGTTGGCGGTGGCGCTGTGCGCCGGCGACCGGGCGCCGTTGAGGGCGAGGCTGGAGGTCGAGCGACCCGCGCGGAGTCGTCGGATCGGCTCCTAAACTGGCGTCATGTCGACTCGACAGGACAACACGGCCCGGGCGCAGGTGCTGATCGTCGAGGACGAGCCGGATCACGCCGAGGTGATGGCCGATGCCCTGCGTCGGCCCGGGCACGTGTGCACGATCGTGAACGATGTGGCGGCGGCGCTCGAGGAGCTGCGCGGGGGTGTGTTCGACGTTGTGATCACCGATCTACGCATGCCGAACTCGGGTGGGGATCACGGCGGGCGCACGGTTGAAGCGGACGGGGCGAACGCGGGCCTCGTGGTTTTGGGCGCCGCGAGGGAGCTGCAGCCCCAGGCCGAGACGGTGATGGTGACAGCGCACGGCGACG
>JBCAXI010000053.1:0-11652 GCA_038534175.1 Planctomycetota bacterium
TACCAAGCGAAGCGTTCTTGACGCGCATCATCGCACCTCCTGCCCGCCGACGATCACGCGCCGGACCGATGAGCCAGTCTCGAATGGGTGTCCCGAGAAGATCACGAGATCGGCGTCGCGTCCGGGCGCGATCGAGCCGATCCGATCTTCGAGCTTGAACATCGCGGCCGCGTCCTGGGTCATCGCCGCGAGTGCAGCGTCGCCCGACATGCCGCGCTCCACGGCGAACAGGCCCATCAGCGGGAGCGAGCGCCCGCCATCGGCCGCGCCGGATTGGAATGACACACGCACGCCCTGACGCGCCAAGTCGGACGCCTGGTGGTACTCGCGGTTCTGCTCTTGTCGTACGATCTGTCGCGGTGCCACCACGCCCACGGACTTCTCTTTGAGACGATCCGCGTGCACACGAGCGGCCTGCGCGTCCACCAGCACCACCGGCAAGTCCTCGGTGTCGACCAGGTAGTCGAGCACCGCCTTGATCTGTTGCGGCGTGCGAACGCGCACCGCCAGCGGGATGCGCTTCTCGAGCGCCGCTCGCAGCGGCTCGAGCGCATCATCCTTGCGGGGCGGCAGCGGTTCGCCGTTCTTGCCAGTCGTGCGACGCTTCTTCTTGACCGCGAACGTGACCGCGGAGCGATCGGTGCGCTCGGCCTCGAGCGTGAGGGTGATCGCCTGGAACGAGAGCGTGCCCGTGATGCGGTCTTCGTCGCTGATCTCGCCCTCGAATGTTGGGAGCGGAAGCCCGCCGGTATCGATCTCGATCAGACCACTGATGGACGTGCCGTCGAGTGTGCCGCGGATCGTGTGCTCGATCTCGGCGGCGGCGGGCTCGACGATCTTGCCCTCGAACTGCGAGCCCTTCAGGTTCAGGCCCACGTTGCCGCTGATCGGCTCGGGTAGTGGGCCGCCGGTGATCGAGGCGAACCAGGTGCCCGTGATCGGATCGGGTCCGTCGTTGCCGCCGTCCTCGACGACCTCGATTTTCGGCTCCTCATCCACGGCCATGCCCGCCTCGCGGTCCTTCTTCCACTGCTCGAGATCGTCGCGCCACTTGGCCCACTTCTTGGCGTACTGCTTGCCAGCCTGGACGCGCGCCTTCAGCCTCGACTCGATCTCTTCTGGATCGCTGTCAGCAAGGTCGAAGTAGACGGCCGCGGTGTCGGCGACCACACGCGTCTCGCGGTTGCTCCCGCCAGTCTTTACCGCCGTGATCTGCGAGCCTCGCCCCGACGCTCGGCTGGAACTCACCAGCACCGTGGTCACGCCGGCGCGCGCCACGCGATGGTCTTCCGGGCCCGCCGCGCCGAAGAGCTTGGACAGTTGCAGGTTCGGGTCCGGCGCGGTGCGGTCGCCGCCGAGTCCGAGTCGGCTGCCGGTGTCGATGAGACCGGGCGTGACGAACGACCCCTCGCCCGCGTCGATCACGCGTGCGAAAGGTGGCTGTGGCACGCTGCGGCCGACCGCCGCGATCTTCCCGTCCTCGATCAGAATCGAGCCGCCGCTGAGGTACTCATCCGGGCCTAGCCAGACGGTATCGGCCCGCACGACCGTCGCATTGCTCTCGGGCGCCGTGAACGCCTCTTCGCCGGACATGTACACGCCGAGCACGTGGGAGCGTGTTTCGAGCGGGTGTCCCGAGTGCACAACCAGATCGGCCAACAGACCGGGCGTCAGCGAGCCCACCCGATCATCCACGCCCAGAATCTCGGCGGGCGTGCGTGTCACCGCCTCGAGCACGCGTTGCTCGCTGAGTCCCGCGCGCAACGCGGTGGCGGCCGCCAGACGCATGTCCTCCAACCGCGTGGTCTCGTCGGGCGCGATCGCGAGGGTCAACTCCTCGAGCGCCGAGAGATCCTCTACAGAAGGATCGAGCGCCTCCCGGCTTGGCCCGAGATCGCCCGCAGCTCGGCGGAGCGGCGCGGCGACCGTGTACACCAGCGGGAAGCCCGCGTCGGCGAGGCGACCGGCGATGCGCGCGGCTTCGGCTCCGCCCACCAAGTACCCGGCGCGATCGTTTGTTTGGAGAAAGGCGGTCGCGCCGAGCAGGTCGGCCGCGCGGTCCGCGTTCACGCGGAGCACAAAGCCATCGCTCCATGTCTCGGCCAGAATCTGCTCGTGGATCGTGCGATCGATGGGATCTAGCGAGAGCGCCCGCTCCACCGCCTGCTTCAGCGCGATGTACTGCCCGATGCGGCTGTTCGGCCGCTGAGGACGCGAGGGCATGATCATCTGATCCGCCGAGGGCGGCAGCGGCGGCGTCACCAGCAGGGGCGGGTTGTACGCGTCGGACGTCAGGTTCACCGTCAGATCCGCGGCCGCGTCGAGCTCGACGTGCTCGTCATCGGACGACGCCAATCGCACCACGGCACCGCGACCCGAGAGCAACCGGTTGTTGCCGGGCGAAAGGTGGGCCGTGGTCACGCCGCCGGCCAGGATCGGTCGCCGATCCGCGTACCGGTCAAACGCATCCAGCGACCAGTAGCCAGCGCCCACCGATTCGCGCGCCGAGTGGCGTCCAGCCAAGCCCGTGGAGGCCGCGACGAAGCCGGGAGTGATCGACGCGTCGGGGAACTCGATGAGCGGGAGGTCCGCCGGCGGCTCGATGTCAGCGCCGATCGCCTCGATGCGCCCGTCGCGCACGATGATCACGCCGTCCTCGATCACCCACGGAAGATCGGGCGAGACCGGATACACCCGCGCCGCCCGAATCGCCATCGACCCGCCGGCGAGCGTCGGAGCGACGCCGCAGGCCCAGATCGCGATTGTTGCAAAGAGAGCCGTCCAGAGACGCATCAGCCCTCACTCCCCTCGCCGTTGCCCGAATCAGGTTCGGCGTCGCCGCCGGGGGCATCCTCGCCGCTCGCGTCGGCGTCGGCGGGCTCATCCTCGCTCGGGGTGTCCTCGCTCGACTCTTCGTCGCGTTGCTCGTCTTCGTTCTCTTTGGCTTCGCGCTCCGCGTTGGCACGCTCGAGATCAAGGAGCTCCATGAGCCGAGCGTCCTTGGAGCGGTCGTACGCGAGCACGCCGTCGATGAACACCATCTCAACCCACGAGCCGAAATCGAGCGGATCGCCCGAGAACACGACGAGGTTGCCGGCCTTGCCCGCTTCGATCGAGCCCAGCCGGTCGCCCAACCCGAGCATCTCGGCGGGGTTCAGCGTGATCGCCTTGAGCGCCTCGGATCGTGGCACGCCGTTGCGCACGCACACGGCCGCCTGATAGTTCAAGTACCGCTCGGCGAGCGACGTCGAGGGACTGGGCTGCAGCGCAAAGGTCACGCCCGCCTCGTGCAGCTTTTTTGGGACGAAGGTCTCACGCACCTCGCCGCTGAACGGGTCGCGCTCTCGGTGGAACAGCTCCGCGGGTAGCACGACAGGTCGACCCGCCTGCTTGAGCTCCTCCACGGCCTTGTGCGCCGTCACGCCCAGCACCAACACGGCGTTGTCGGTCAGCTCTTCCTGCTCGGCGAGTTCGAGCGCCGGGCCGACGTCCATCGCGGCACCCGCGTAGATCCACGCGTCGAGATCTCCGCGACGCAGCCGCACAAGATTGCGTGTGTCGTCGCCGAGGTCCTCATCGCGAACGAGCTCTTTGCCTTTCTCGCGACGCTCCTCGGGCGGGATGCGAGCCGTCTTGCCCTGCTCTTCCTGGTCCTCCTCGTACCGCTTCTCGGCCAGATCCTCGAGCGATCGGTCGAGGCGGTAGAAGGTTTGCCGCAGCTCGAGGAGCTGCCGCATGCGGTCGTAGCCGCGTTTGGGCGTCGTTGACATCTTCATCGCGAGATCGGGCTCGACGGTCATCTCGTCGATCGACAGCCCGATCGGCTTGACGACGCGTGACACCCCGCCGACCACGGTGTCGTTGTCTGGGATCGCGTGCACGGTGGTCACGCCGTCGCGGAGCGCGTCCTCGAAGTACCGGCGTGAGGGATCGATCGCGTCGTACACATTGAGGAAGGGCGTGACCGGGAGCGTCTCGTTGCGGACGTCCATGCCCCGCGAGGCGTGGGGGTCGATCATGCCGGGAAAGACGACCTTGCCCGACACGTCGTACTCGATCGCGTCGTACGGGATCTCGAGGTCCTCGCCCACGGCTGTGATGCGTCCATCCTCGACAAGCACCGAGCCCTCGGCGATGTCCTCGCCGCTGACCGTGATGATGCGCGCCCCGGTAAGCGCGATCTTGGAGGGCACCTGGGCCCACGCCGTCGTCGTGACGCACGCTGCGAGGCAGGCCAGTGAAGTAGCGATGCGTCGAGCCGTCTGTTGCTGAGCCATGTCGGCCTTGCTCCCGTTGTGTCTGGTCATCATCAGTCCCGTCGGTCCAGAACGATGCGGCCGTCGATCGCGACGACCATCGCTCGAGAAGTCGCGGCGAAGGGCTCGCCCGACCAGACCACCAAATCAGCGCGCTTGCCGCGCTCCAGCGTGCCCACCTCGTCCTCGATCCCCAGGATTCGCGCCGGATTCGCGGTCACGGACCGGAGCGCCTGATCGCGCGAGAGCCCCGACTTCATCGCGGCCATCGCCTGGCGATCTAGCCCCGCCTCGTCACGCAGATCCTGAGCCGAAAGCGCCGGCTCGAGCCCGGCGTCGAACAACGCCCGAAGGGTGCCGAGTCGCGCTCCGCTCGTGTCGCCCGTGCCGCTGCGAACACCCGTGGCGTCGACGTACAGAGGGCCGTACACCACGTCCCGGTCATTCGCGACCAGCGCGTCGATCGACTTGTGGGCCTCGGTCGCCTCGAGCAGCACGGGCGCCAAGCCGAACTCCTCAGCGAAGTGCTCGACGGCCTCGATGTCGTTCTGTGATCTCGCCTGGATGAGCAGTGGCATGTCGCCGTCACGCACGCGCCCGACGACCTCGATCGCCTCTGGCGGCGCCGAGTCGGCCCCTGTGATTGGGGCACCCTCACGCAGGCGATCCACGTCGTAGAACGCCTTGCGGAACACCCACACCACGCCCATGCGCGTGGTGGGGCGGCGGGTTCGATTGGTCGTGACGCCGCCGAACGGGCGGAGGTTGCCAAGCCCCGTCGAGTAGGGGTCGGGCCCGATCACGGCTTTCACGCCAGCGCTCCGGTCAAGCACGCGATCGGCGAGGGGGCCGCTGGTGCGCAGGATCGCGGCCTGCGGGCCGATGACCGCCGACGAGTCGGGCATCGCGAGCACCGTCGTCACGCCCGAGAGCAGCAGCCGGTCGAAGTCCTCGGATCGGAGGTTGAGCGCATCGAGCACGCGAGTGTGGGCGACCACCTCGCTCGCCGCCTCGGTGGACAGCGCGTCGGGGATCACGCCAGGCGCGGTCGCCGAGGCCACCATGCCGTGCGTGGGATAGGTGCAGACCGGGCAGATCTCGCCCACGGCCAGCTGGTCGTGGCTCAGCACGAGAGGGCAGGTTGCGCAGCTGTCGCAGCCGCCGGAGCGAGGCGCGCCGAACTTTCGGTGCAGCACGCGACGCAGGGCCCCGCCGGGCAACTGGTCACGCACGAAGATGTCGCGTCGCTCGATGCTCGCGTTGGCGTCGATCAGGCCGGGCGTGATGGAGCCATCCTCGATCTCGACGATCTCGACGCCGCGCGGCACGCGCACGTCCTTGCCCACCGCCTGGACTCGTCCGTCCTCGATGAGCACCACGCCGTTCTCGATGACCTCGCCATCGCCCAGATACACCTTGGCCGCGCGGAACGCGGTCTGTCCGAGCGCCGATGCGGCGAGGCAGGCCGTGGCAAGCGTGGCCGCAAGCAAACGCATCCGATTCATGGCGTCCTCCCGGACGAATTTCCGGCGACTTGCTCGCCGGCGATCCACACGGCGAGCGGTCGGGCGTCGGCGCGGAGCGGGTCGTGCGACCAGACCACCAAGTCGGCCCGAAGGCCTTCCGTCAGCGAGCCGGTCGAGCCGTCGATGCCGGCGAGCCTCGCGGCCTCGCTGGTGAACGCACGCCGCGCCGAGGCGGGATCCAGTCCATACTTCACGGCCAGGGCCGCGGTCGTGCGAATGTGATCAAACCCGCGTCGGCCGGTGTCGCCGTGCACCACAATGGGCACGCCCGCGCGAGCGAGGAAGCCTGGCCCCGCGAGCGCGGCCGGCGGCGTGTCGAGCGTGTACGGGCCCACGATGAAGGGCGACGCGTAATCCCCAAAGTCTTCTGAGAGATCGATGCCGTCGCTCGCGTGCACGATCGCGGGGGCGATGTCGAACTCGCCCATCGCCAGCACAGCAGAGGCCGCGTCGTCGCCATCGGGACAGAACGCCACGCACATTCGCTCACCGCTCGCGACGTCTGCCAGCACGCCCTGGCCCGAGTCGATCGCCGAGCGGATCGTGTAGAGCACACCAGCGCGCGAGGTCGGGCCGAACGCGGTGTCCACCGCCGCCGGGCCGAGTGAGAAGACCACGGGGCCATCGGCGTTGAGCACGTCCAGCCGCCCGGCCGAGTTGTGCCGCGTTGAGACCACGACCGACACGCCCGAGACCGGATTGGTCGGCGCCGGCCCGATGAGTGCGGACGTCACACCCGCTCGCGCCGCCTCGGCGAACGTCGGGTGCAGCGGATCGATCGCGTCGAGCGCGGTCAGATCGGCCGCAACGCTCGTCGTGTTATCGACGGTCGAGCCTGTGACGCCAACCCCGGAAAAGACGTCGACCACGCCCGGCGCCAGCACACCCTCGAACGCGATCGCGCCCTCGGGCGGCGTCTCTGGGGCCTCTTCGATCGACACGATCTTGCCACGCTCGATCTCGACCAGTACAGCGCCCGCGAGTTCACCGTCGGGTGTCAGGTGTTGATCAACGACGATCCGCGTTGGTTCAGCTGCGGCCGGGGCACCGGCCAACGCGAGCACGCCGAGCGCCAGGAGCAAACGATCACCGGGCATAGACGACTTCTCCATCGAGCCAGACACGCATCACGCGGCTGGCGGGCGAGCGGGGATCACCCGACCACAACACCAAGTCTGTCGCGCCGCGACCGACGCGTCCGACCGGACCGTCGAGGCGCAGCAGCCGCCCCGCGCCGCGCGTCGCACGCGTCAGGGCACCGTCGGGCGAGAGTTGCTGCGACGCCATCAGCAGCCCACGCGACGCGTTGGATCGATCTGAGCCCGTGCCGACGTACCAGTCGACGCCGGCCTCGTCGAGGGCCGCGATGTTCGCGATCTGGGGCAGGCCGGTTACCGGGTCGAGCACGCGGCGCGAGGCGGGCGTCAGGACCAGCGGAGTCTCGGCCGCCGCCAGCCGTGAGGCCACCGGGCCGCTCTCCACGCCACCTTCGATGATGATGTCGAGATTGAACTCCTCGCCCAGCTCGATCGCGTTGAGGATGTCGGCGCTTCGGTCGGCTCGCACGCGGACGGGAATCTCCCGATCGATCGCCTTGAGCAGCATCTCAGACTCGATGCTCTTGCGGGGACGCTCGGGCTTCGCGGGGCCCTTGTCTTTTTTCTCGTCCTTGCCGTCGGACTTGTCTTCGGCGGCCTTGGGCTCGTCGTCGCCGTCCTCAGTGTCCTTGTCTTCTTCCGCGTCGTCGTCCTTGAGCTTGCCGAGCTCCTCGATGTACGTCTCGAGTTCCTCGTCGTATACGTCGAGCGTCTCGCGGTAGTCCACGGCGCCACGGAACGCCTCGCGCACGCCTGCGAACACGCCGAGTCGGTCGATCGCCGACTCCGTGCGCAGGTCCACGCAGATCGCGGCCTGCTCCTGAACGAGCGAGCCGTACCCACCCGAGGGTCGTTCGGTGAGCTTGATCACCGCGCCCACACCCGTCACGCCCTCGCCAGCGGGAGCGCCGACGTACACAACGCCCACGCCGTTACGTAACGCGTCGCGAATCGCGATGTCCGCGTACGGGTCGAACGCCTCATGGACCATTGCCGCGGCGCCCGCCTCGCCCCGCGTCGGGCTCAGGCCGAGCCCGCTCCAAGCGTCGATCAGGGGCGCGCTCAGCGTGCCGCCCTCGGCGTCGATGACATCCGAGCGGCGCGGGACCTCGAGATCAGCGCCGACGTCCGCGATTCGCCCGCCGCGGATAATCACAGTCGTCGGCTCGCCCGTGCGTTCGCCCGAGGCCAGCCGAACGTTCTGGATCACCGTCGCTCTCTGGAACAGCTGGGCCGAAGCGGTGGGGGTGAGCAGCAGCGAGAGGCCGATCAGGCCCGTCAGAATCCGAACGAATCGCCAAGGACGGGCTGTCGCACATGCCGGGCGGCCGTCCACAGAACCAAGTCGTTGCAACACGCGGGCCTCACCATGCAGAACACCGGCGTTATCGCCGGGTGGAATGTCAGTCGCCTACCGCCGCACCAGGTCCCGGTTGCACCCGGCGACGCCGCATCTGGCCGAGTATGACGCCCCGCCTCAGATCCGCAACCTGTGGCGTGTGTGCGGGCCTATGCCATCTGAAGGTGGGCTCGCATCTTCTGAAGCGATGCTCGCACCGAATCGGGGCCCGCGCCGCCTTGGACGTTCCTCTTGGCAAGCACGGCGTCGAGCTCCAGCATCGCCCGGACGTCGGGGCCGATGCGTTCGTCGACCGATCGCAGCTCGTCGTCGCTGAGCGCTTCCAGTGCCACGCCTCGCTCGAGCGCCACACGCACCGCGCGGCCCGCGATGTCGTGCGCTTCTCGAAACGCCACGCCCTTGCCCACGAGGTAGTCCGCCAGCTCGGTGGCATTGGCGTGTCCGCCCCGCGCCGCCTCCGTGCATCGCGCCGGGTCGAACCGCGCTCCAGCGACCACGCGCTCGCCGGCACGAAGGCACAGCGAGAGCTGGCGCATCGCGTCGAACGCCGGCTCCTTGTCTTCCTGCAGGTCTTTGTTGTACGCCAGCGAGAGTCCCTTGAGCGTCGTCGCCAGACCCACCCACGACGCCACGAGCCGGCCCGACTTGCCGCGCAGCAGCTCGGCCGCGTCAGGGTTTTTCTTCTGCGGCATCAGCGAGGAGCCGCTCGTCACCGAGTCTGACAGCGACACAAACCCGAACTCGCTCGACGCGAAGACCACGATCTCCTCCCCAAGCCGCGAGAGATGCAGCCCGCACGTCGCGGCGGCCGCGAGTGTCTCGAGGACGAAGTCTCGATCCGACACCGCGTCGAGGCTGTTGCTTGTCGGCGCGTCGAATCCGAGCTCTCGGGCGATCGCGTTTCGATCGACGGGGTAGGTCGTGCCCGCAAGGGCGCCCGAACCGAGTGGACATCGATTCAGCCGTGCGCGGGCGTCGGCGAGTCGGTCGCGATCGCGGTCGAGCATCTCCACATACGCCAGGCACCAGTGCGCCACGGGCACGGGCTGGGCGCGCTGCAGGTGCGTGTAGCCCGGCATCACGACGTCGAGCGATCGCTCGGCGAGCTCCACGAGCGCGTGCTGCAGCGTGAGAATCTCGCCGGATCGCTCGTCGATCGCCTCACGCACCCACAGGCGCAGATCGGTCGCGACCTGGTCGTTCCGGCTGCGCCCGGTGTGCAGCTTCTTGCCGAGGGCGCCCACGCGTTCCACGAGCGCGAGCTCCACCCATGAGTGCACGTCCTCGGCGTCAGACTCGAGGACCACGCTTGGGTCGGCCTCGGTGGCTCGTTCCAGTTCGGCAATCGCGCCGCAGAGCCCATCCACTTCGTCGGCGTTGAGCACTCCGGCGCCGCCGAGCGCTCGCGCCCAGGCCGCCGATGCTCGAAGGTCCTGCGGAAGCAGCACATGGTCGAACGGCAACGAGTCGTTGAGCGCGCGGAAGAGCGGGTCGGTCTCGCCCTCGAATCGCCCGCCCCACATCGCACCGCGCGGCTCGGTCATCGGGCGTCACCGGGCTGGTGGTCCATCTCGCCGCGCGCCTTCATCGCTTGGATGCGTTCGGGGAGGCTGAAGAGCCGGATGAACCCCGCCGCGTCGCTCTGGTGGTAGACGTTGTCCACGCCAAACGTCGCGTACTCCTCGCTGTAGAGGCTGTCGGGGCTGCGCCGACGGGTCGCGGTCGCGCGGCCCTTGTGGAGCTGCACCACGACCTCGCCGTTGACGCGCTGGGCGATCGACTCACCCGCCGCCTGGATCGACTCGCGCACGGGCGTGTACCACCGGCCCTCGTACACCAGGTCCGCGAATCGCAGGCCGAGTTCCTCTCGGAACCGTCGCGTCTTGCGATCCAGCGTGAGCTCTTCGAGGGCGCGCAGCGCCTCGACCAAGATCGTGCCGCCGGGCGTCTCGTACAGCCCACGCGACTTCATTCCCACCACGCGGTTCTCGACGATGTCGATCCGTCCCACCCCGTGCGGCTCGGCAATCTCATTGAGCGTCTCGATCACCGCCTCCGGCTCAAGCCGCTTCCCGTTGACCGCGCGCGCCCGTCCATGCTCGATGCCCAGCGTCACATTCTCGGGCTCGTTCGGAGCGTTGAGCGGATCGGCGGTGCGCATCCAGGCGTCCTCGGGCGGCTCGTTCCACGGGTCCTCGATGTCGCCGCCCTCGTGCGAGATGTGCCAGAGGTTCGCGTCGCGCGAGTAGATCTTGGTGGCCGACGCTGCTGTCTCGACCTGCTTCTCCTCCAGGTAGGCAAGAAGATCCTCGCGCGACTGGAACGCCCACGTGCGCCAAGGCGCGATGATCTCCAGCGTCGGCGCCACGGCCGCGAACGTGGTGTCGAACCGCACCTGGTCGTTGCCCTTGCCGGTGCAGCCGTGGCACAGCGCGTCCGCGTCTTGCTGCAGCGCGTACTCGGCCATCGCGCGGGCCAGGATCGGCCGAGCCATCGAAGTGCCCAGCAAATAGCGGCCCTCGTACACCGCGCCCGTGATCAGCGTCGGCTCGATGAAATCAGTCACGAACTCGCGACGCAGGTCCTGCACCACGCACGACTCGGCCCCGCTGCGGATCGCCTTCTCCTCGAGACCCTCGAGCTCCTCGGCGCCCTGGCCCACGTCGCCGCAGTACGCCAGCACGCGGCAGCCCGGCTCCTCGTCTTTGAGCCAAGGGATGATCGCCGAGGTGTCGAGCCCGCCCGAGTACGCCAGCACGATCGTCTTGCCCATGGTCGGCTCCCGAGAGGTCCGCTCGATCCGTCCTATGCACCGATGCATAAAGAACGATCGATTCCCTCCTTGCCGACGATAGGCGAATCACCTCGCTCGGCGGCTCGGACGAGGGGGTGGCGGCTCGACGTACGGCACCAGCTCTTCGGGCAGGCGCTTCAGCCCGCGTCGCGCCGCCTTGTCAATCGCCCAGTGCAGCGACTCGTGCATCCTGGCCTCGACCGCCGGCGTCACGTTCAGCTTCCACGCGCGCATCTGATCCAGCGAGAACCGCCACGCGTGGTACTCCTCAAGACACCGCGGCTTGTACGCGCCCAGCCCGATCGCGTGGTGTCCGATCTCGTGCAGGAACACCGCAACCGACATCGGCCCCTTTGGCCGGGGGGACTCGATCAACCGGCTCACCGTGCCGTCTCGATAGGTCACCTGCCACGCCACGCCCGACATCGAAGTCCGCCACTTGCGCACGCGCACCCCATACCGCCGGCGCATCTCGATCGCGATGACCTCGTACCGGTTGGCCATCGCCATGTCGTTCCAACGCGGATCCGTCGGGTCGCTCGCGATGGGCGCCTGGGCCTCGCGCGGCGTGGGTTTCGGACGGACCTCCACCGGCCGCTCGGGCTTGACGGTGGGTCTC
>JBCAXI010000054.1:0-11641 GCA_038534175.1 Planctomycetota bacterium
GTCCGTGACGACGTAGGCGCGTGGACCGGCCTCCCCTTCCCGTCGAACGTGGCGTCTACCACCGGTACGAAGTCCGGGTTGGACAGGCCCGACAGGATCGACGAGTTCTCGGTGTCGAAGACGGTGACGGCGCCCTCGGGGTCGATGCGGACGAGTCCGTCGCTGGAGGACCCGCCCCAGAAGCCGCCGTCGCGGTCGGCGAGGGCGCTGAGCATGCTGCTCGTGGGCAGGCCCTCGGCTTCTGTGAAGACGCGCCACGTCCCATTGCCATCGCGCCGCGCGACCGTCGTTCGGTTGATCGTGCGGCGGGTGGCGAGCCATACCTCCCCATTGCGTCCCGCGTCGATGTCGTCGATCCGCTTCAGCCAGACAGCGGCCGATCGCGAGGCGAACCGATCGAACGGTCCCAGCTGGACCATCACGTCGCCCTCAAGAAACAGCCGTTGGGTGGTGTGCAGCTCGCGCCCGCCCGGGGCGACGCGGGCCGGCTCGGTCCAGACATGCGCCCGATTCGCCCGGAGCACGATGGGGCCTTCCACGGCCGCGAGCGGTAGGCGCTGACCCGCGAAGTCGCGCCCCGAGATGTCCAACGGATCGAGCCGCGTGATCGGCTGGGTAACGGGCTGCGCGCGCGCGATCAGCGCGACGAACGCACACAGGAAGAGCGTGGAGATGGCTCGCGTCGTGGCCAGTGGGAGGCGCTCCGTGCCGGGGCCCCGCGTCCGAGGGGGTCGGACGCGTCTGCTGCATGGGGCCGGGGCGCGAGGCTACCGGGGCGTGCGCAAGGGCTCAACTTGGGGCCCGTCAACCAGCCTCACTCGGCGTTGGGAGCCCATGTGTTGGCCGTGCCGCCTTGTGCCGACGCGGCGCCCTTGGCGTGTCCGTTGGCCGTGCCGTTCTGCATGGCGTGCTTGGCCACGTCGGCCTGCTCCCACGAGGCGGGGTAGTTGGGCTCGTCGATGTCGAGCGCGGCCTTCGTCGGGAAGAGCGGGCGGAAGGTGTCGCACATCACCGCGAGCTCGTTGGTGAAGGTGGCGCCGAGCGACTTCTCGACCGTGCCGGGGTGCGGGCCGTGCGGGATGCCCTGCGGGTGGAGGCTGATCGAGCCGACGTCGATGCCCTTGCGCGCCTTGTAGTTGCCCTCGACGTAGTACAGGACCTCGTCGGAATCGAGGTTCGAGTGGTTGTACGGCACCGGGATCGCCTCGGGGTGCCAGTCCAGCATGCGCGGGCAGAACGAGCAGATCACGAAGTTGTGCCCCTCGAACGTCTGGTGGATCGGGGGCGGCATGTGCAGCTTGCCGGTGATCGGCGCGAAGTCCTCGATGTTGAAGATGTACGGGTAGTGGCAGCCGTCCCAGCCAACGATGTCGCAGGGGTGGTAGTCGTAGTCGTAGCTGTGGACGCTGTTGAGGGCCTTGATGCGCACCTCGAACGAGCCCGGCTCGTCGGTGTAGAGCGGGTGGTCGTCATCGAAGAAGGGCACGACCAGATCGCGCTCGCAGTACGGCGCGTGCTCCAGGAACTGCGCGGTCTTCTTCGAGATGTACCTGGGCGGTGGGAGGATGTGCGAGCCGTTTGCGGTCTCGAAGCAGACGAACTTGCCGTAGGGCATCTCGCTCTTGGGTGCGCCGGCGAAGGCGTCGTGGTCGCTGCCGTCGTCGGGGCGCTCGTCGAACGTCATCTTGTAGATGATGCCCTTGGGGATGACGATGTAGTCCTTGGGCCCGAACTTGAGCGTGCCCATGAAGCTGCGCAGCGTGCCGGTGCCGTAGTGCACGAAGAGGCACTCGTCGCCCTGGCCGTTCTTGAAGTGGTAGTCCATCTGCTCGGCGGGCGTGCAGAGCGCCATCTCGACATCGCTGTTGCCGAGGATGACGGTGCGCCCGGTGACAGGGTCGCCCTTGGCGGGCATTTTGGTGGAGACCAGATGCCGCATGCGCATCACGTCGGTTTCCACGTAGTCGGGCGCTGTGCCGTAGACCTTCTTCCAGCCCGTGACCTGTGTCGGCGGGTGGATGTGGTACATGGTGCTGGTGGGCCCGACGAAGCCCTCGGTGCCGAAGAGTTCTTCGCTGAAGAGCCCGCCATCGGGGCGGCGGAACTGGACGTGGCGCTTCTTGGGGAACTGGCCGAGTTGCATGTAATACGGCATGGGCGGGCCTCCTCGGGGATTCTATCCCCAGACGCCGATCGGGCCCCATGCCACGGATCGATCATCGGCGGCGGCGGGCCAACGCCAGCACACCCAGGAACGGCAGAGCGGTTCCCGGTGCCGGGATGCGTTCGATCGTGGTGACCTCGCCGCTCACGAAAGACCGATCAAAGAACGGGATGCCATCGCCGGCGGTGAAGAGGAGCGAGAATCGCGCGGCGTTCACGGCGGGATTCGCGGGGTCGAACACGTCGGTTCCCGGCACGCCGAGGCCGGTGAACCAGTCGCTCCCGCCTTCCAGAATGAAACTCATGAAGCCATCATCTGCTCCGGCCGGGAGCTCCGGCGTGCCCGACAGGTCGACCTCATCGACGTTGACGCCGAACGGGCCCGGGGTGAGGAAGTCGTCGCGGATGCTCAAGCCCGCGGTGGTCGCGACGAACTCGCGTCCGCCGATCTCGACGCTGTGCGAGGTGACATTGAACCGGCGCTGCGTGGGAGCGTCGAGCAGCACTTCACTGGTGTCGACGAAGAACCGGCCCTCGAACGTGGTCGCGCCCACGATGTCCCCGAGGATGTTCAGCTCGTCTTCAATGCCCGTGACCGTGCCCTGGTATCGGTACTCGATGATCTCGGCGATGGTCGGCGACGCGAACGCCACCACGAGCGCGGCCGCCATGGACGGCTTCGTTCCGTTGATCATGTCGGTGGCCCCCTGATTGCCCCGCCCCTTTGAAGTTCTAAGTCAACTATAGAGCGAGGCGCCGAATCGCCCAAGGCTGTTTGTCGCAGCGATCGTGATTCGGGCGACCTGAGCGCTCGGTCGGCGGGGGCACACGCGCGGACCGATGCGGGCGTCGGCCCCGGGCGAACAAATCGATAATTGGCTTGCACTCCAGCAAACTGCTTCGGTAGCCTCTCCCCTATCGGAGGGTCCGAGAGCCCTCCGAAGCCGGGCGCCCCGACGCGAGTCGCGGACGGGCGCGGCCGACTCTGACCGGTTGGCTCGCGAGAGGATTGGAACGCCCGGACAACCGAGAGCATTCGATTCGCGCGATCGTTGTGCGCCGAGATCGAGCATCCCCATCGCCGGAGAGAACACCATGACCAAGAAGACCACCGCCGCCGCCATCATCGCCCTCGGCACGCTCGCTGGCACCGCCCAGGCCCAGCAGCTCGGGCTGTCGCTGTCCGACAACATCGGCAACATGCTCCCCGGCCTGGAGTTCCGCGATGGCGACGTCGTGGTGACCGACACCGCCGGCAGCTCCGGCATGCTCGCGTTCAACGAGGACGCGTTCGGCGGGACCAACGTCGACATCGACGCCTTCCACTCCTTCGCCGACGGCACCTACTTACTCTCCACGATCTTCAACAACCGCACCATCGGTGGCATCACGGTCAGCGACGGCGATCTGTTCCGCTACGACCCCGCGACCGACACCGCGACGATCTTCGAGATCACCGAGGCCGCGCTCGCGGACGACATCGACGCGGCCAGCGTGCTCGCCGATGGCAACATCGTCTTCAGCACCGGCAACGCCACGAACACGATCGGCGGGACCGCGGTCGCCGATGGTGACATCCTGCTCTGGAACACGCCCACGGGCGCGGTGTCCGTGCTGCACACCGAGGCCGACATCTTCGACGATGGCGACGCCGAGCTGAGCGCGATCCACGCGTTCGGCGATGGGACGTACCTCATCAGCGCGTTCGGCGATGAGTCCATCTCGGGCACCGTGTATGAGAACGGCGATCTGGTGCTCTGGGATTCCGCGAGCGACACCGCCAGCCTCTTCTTTGACGAGGACAACTTCCCTGGGTCGAACGGCTACAACATCAACGCCGCCTCGATCTTCATCCCAGCGCCGGCTAGTGTCGCGTTGCTCGGCCTAAGCGGCGCGTTCGCCGCGCGTCGTCGCCGCTGAGGATCGGGCGGACCCTTCGAAGGAGATTGCTTTGCGCATCACCGCAGCTCTTGTGGCGCTCGCCGGCCTCGCGTCGGCGGGCGCGGCCGCCCCCAAGATCATCGACTCTGTTATCGGTGCCGACGTCACGTTTGGTGACACGCCCACGAGCGTCTCCGTGACGTTCGCCGCCAGCGAGACCGCGACGGGCGTCGCGGTGGACGGGCAGTGGGAGTTCGTCTCGGGCGACTCGGGCGGGGGCGTCTTTCCCTGGTCGCTCGACATGACGATCGACGTCACGGCGCCCGATGCCCAGACGTTCACCTGGGGCCCGACCATCGGCGGCGATGTGACGATCGCCGACTACCCCATCGCCGACACCTCGCAGGCCGGTCTGGCCGGCGCGCCGGGCGCGGGGATGTACACGCTGGAGTTCCGCAACCAGCCCGCCGCAGGAGGTGTGTCGCGCCTCGCGGGTCCGACGTTCCACCTCGCCACCGAGGTCGCGGACGTCACGTTCGACTACTCGGGCTCGCCCGACCCGATGTCGAGCTGGGATCGTCCGTTTTTCATCGAGGGTGTCTCGGGTCTGGGCCCGGTCGCGTTCGACGTGTTCGAGTTCAGCGTCGACGTGTCGGGCGGGTACACGCTCGAGAGCACCTTGGACGTCGTGGATGACCACTTCACGTTTCTCTACCGGGGCGCGTTCGATCCGGCGCAGCCGCTGGTGAATCTGCTGGACTACGGCCTCGGGAACGGCAGTTCGCCGTTTGGTGTGCCGCGCGGCACGAGCCGCATCGAGGCGTTGCTCTTCGAGGGCGAGACGTACTTCTGGGTGACGAGCCAGTGGGCGTCGTTCAAGCCGCTGATCCCGTTCAGCAATTCGATCACTGGCCCCGGGCCGCTGTCTGGCGTCGGCCCCGTCTGCTCGCCTGCGGACATCACCGCCGACAGCACGTGCGACTTCGGCACGAGCGATGGGCTGATCACGCTCAGCGACTTCGCGTGCTATCTGGCGCTCTGGTCGGTCGGCGATCCGAACGCTGATGTGACGGCGACGAGCCAGTGCGTGTTCGGCTCGGGCGGCGATGGCGTGGATCTGTCGGACTTCTCTTGTTATCTCAGCGAGTGGTCGCTCGGCTGTCCATGACCGTTGCGTGGGTGGTGGGCGCCCGCGTTGGAAATCTGAGCCAGCATCTTCGTGCCACTCAGCGGACATGCATATCCTGATATAGACACGGCCGAGGCAACGCGAGCGAGACTCACCCTCGGAGCCTCGGCGAACGAGCGAGGGCGATTCGCCCTGAATCGCTGGGGAGTATGCCGATGACCGTGCAGGCCGCCGAAGTTCCCGTCAACGTGCGAAACGCCGAGCTGCAGAGCTGGGTGCAGAAGATCGTCGATCTCGTGGAGCCGGACCAGATCCACTGGTGCGACGGCTCGCAGGGCGAGTACGACGCGCTCTGCGAGGCGATGGTCGAGAGCGGGACGTTCATCCGTCTCAACCCCGAGAAGCGCCCCGGATGCTTTCTTGCGCGCAGCCATCCGAGCGACGTGGCCCGCGTGGAGGACCGGACGTACATCTGCTCGCTGAGCAAGGGCGACGCGGGGCCGACCAACAACTGGATGGCGCCGCGGGAGATGAAGGCGATCCTCACGGAGAAGTTCCGCGGCTCGATGCGTGGGCGGACGCTCTACGTGATCCCATTCAGCATGGGCCCGATCGGCTCGGACATCGCGCACATCGGCGTGCAGCTCACCGACTCGCCCTATGTCGCGGTCAACATGCGCGTTATGACGCGTATGGGCAGCGCGGTGCTCGACGCGCTGGGCGACGGCGAGTTCATCAAGTGCCTCCACTCGGTCGGCATGCCGCTCGGTCCTGGTCAGGAGGACGTCGCGTGGCCCTGCAGCCCCGATCCGAAGGACAAGTACATCGTCCACTACCCGGAGGAGCGCTCGATCTGGAGCTACGGCTCGGGCTACGGCGGCAACGCGCTGCTCGGCAAGAAGTGCTTCGCGCTCCGCATCGCCTCCGTGCTCGCCCGCGAGCAGGGCTGGCTCGCCGAGCACATGCTCATCACGGGCGTGAAAGACCCCGAGGGCAAGAAGACCTTTGTCGCCGCGGCCTTCCCGAGCGCCTGCGGCAAGACCAACTTCGCGATGCTCGTCCCCCCCAAGGAGTTTCAGGACGAGGGCTGGGAGGTCACCTGCGTGGGCGACGACATCGCCTGGATCAAACCCGGCGAAGACGGACGGATCTACGCGATCAATCCCGAGGCCGGCTTCTTCGGCGTCGCCCCGGGCACCAACTTCGACACCAACCCCAACGCGATGCGCTCCATCGAGAAGAACACCATCTTCACCAACGTCGCGCTCACCGACGACGGCGACGTCTGGTGGGAGGGCATGGACGGCGACCCGCCCACGCACGCCATCGACTGGCAGGGCAACGATTGGACGCCCGGCACCGACAAGAAGGCCGCGCATCCCAACTCACGCTTCACCGCCCCACTCAGCCAGTGTCCCACGGCCGATCCGGCGTACGACGACCCCAAGGGCGTGCCCATCTCCGCGTTCATCTTCGGCGGGCGACGCAGCAAGACTGTTCCGCTGGTCTACCAGGCCTTCAATTGGGCCTTCGGCGTCTACACCGCAGCAACGATGGGCTCGGAGATGACGGCCGCGGCCTTCGGACAAGTCGGCAAGGTGCGGCGCGACCCGCTCGCGATGCTCCCGTTCATTGGGTACCACATGGGCGACTACCTCGGCCACTGGCTCGACTTCGGGCGCCACCTGCCCAACCCGCCGCGCGTGTTCAGCGTGAACTGGTTCCGCCGCGATGACGAGGGCAACTTCCTCTGGCCCGGCTTCGGCGAGAACATGCGCATTCTCAAGTGGGTCGTCGGGCGCGCCAACGGCAAGGCCGCCAGCATCGAGGGACCGCTCGGCTGGGTCCCGCGCTACGAGGACATCGACTGGCGCGGCCTCGACTTCAGCCGAGCGCAGTTCGACGAGCTCATGAGCACCGACCGCGACGAGTGGCTACACGAGATCGCCTCGCACGACGAGCTGTTCTTCCAGCTTTACGACCGCCTGCCGAAGGAGCTGACGTTTATCCGCGAGCTGTTGGTCAGCGGGCTGTGGCGCTCGCCGGAGCACTGGGACATGGGCGCCGTGGAGGGGTCTTCTTAAAGCACGCCGTAGGCGCGGGCTTTCTTGACGCCGAACTGGAAGGCTCGGGCACGCGTCGTATCCGGGCGTGTCTTTACCACCGCTCACTTCGACGATCGGGGCAGACCTGAGGAGTCACTCGGTGTTGAACGTGCCCTCCCAGAGCTGGTTCTTCTTTGATCGGGTTGACCAGTTGTATGAGTAGCGCAGGGTGAATCGCCCGTCTGGCTGGATCACGCCGCTCCCGGTTCCGTTGTCGCATCTCGGAGGCGCCGCGCCGCCCGGCCCCCTGGTCTGCTCGACCCGGGTGACCGCGAGCCGGTCGCCTCGCACGTGCCCGGTGATCTTCATGACGGCGCCTCGTGTTCTTCGCAGCGTTAGAACGACTCGATCGCCTTCTCGCTTCGTGAGCTTGATGTTCGCGCCCTGGTCTCGGTTCGGGTTGTCTTTGAAGTGCTCTCTGCCCGACCAGGTCTTGCCTTGTCGCCAAGGATCCGACTTGGCCTTTGGCTTGGGCGCTCCGGGCCGATCGGGTCTTGCTTTCGCTTGAGCTTCGAGCTTCGGCGGGCGTCCTTCGATGAGCCGCTTGTGCCGGACGAGCTCGATCGTGGCGTCGCCGCCGACCGGTTCCAAAACGAGCCCGCGTCCAGAGTCGACAATCACCGAGTCGATTGGCCTGGTGAGGCCGACGTTGGGGATGACGCGTCCCTCGCGCACGGTCAGGAAAATCCTCGCTCGTCCGTTTCGGTCGGGGAGAGCGCTGAGGCGTGCCCGCGTATCCACGCCAAGCGGCAATTCAATATCAATGCTGTTTACTGCTTCGGTGCACTGGAACTCGACCTCGAGCCGGTAGTCGCCGGGCGTCACCGATTCAAGCGTGAGCGCCGTGCCCTGGCGGGTTGTGACGTCGGACGAGTGGAGCTGGCTCCACGGGGCCAAGTCCCAGTGCGATTCGAACGACGCCTTCTCGTCTCGAATGATGTCGGGGTCTCCAACACTTAAAGCCACCTTGTCAAACGCCTCCATCATCGCGTGGGCGGCCCGCGCGTACTGGCCGCGGATTCGATCGGCGTGCTCGACGTCAGGAATCTCGCCGCGACTCTTGTAGGCCGCGAGTTCTTCAAGGACCGCGTTGACCCTCTCGCCCTCACCGGCGTCGAGAAAGGCCGACTCGCGCTTCTTGTCGAGGATCGACTCGACGTGTTGCCGAATGGACTCGACGGCTCGCTCGTAGCTCGCGCGCTTGGCATCGAGGTAGCGGTCGGCCTTGTCAGCTTCCTGGGCGATCGCGGGCCAAGTGGTACATAGCGATGAGAGCAGCACGCCGAAGGCGATAACTCTCCTCAGCTCAGGCGAGCTCATCATGATGATTCTCCGCGGGATTGCAGCGAGCACATCGGCGCACGGCGGGGAGTCTATCTCATGAATCGGTCACGTTGTGGTCTATCACCTGACGCACGACGTCGCGTGACTAGATCAACCCCAACCGCCGCTCCACGCCCTCGATCAGCAGGTGGATCGCGATGAGGTGGCACTCCTGCACGCGGTCGCTGCCGGCGCCGGAGCAGACGAGCTCCAGGTCGCAGCGGCCCGCGAGGCGCCCGCCCGACTTGCCCAACAGCGCGATCGTCGTGGCGCCCGCGACCTTGGCCGCGTCGGCGGCGCGGACGATGTTCTCGCTGTTGCCGCTCGTGCTGAGCAGCAGCACGCAGTCGCCCTCGCGGGCGAGGCCGGTGACCCAGCGGGCGAAGACCTCGTCGTAGCCGTAGTCGTTGGCGGTGCAGGTGATGTGTCCCGCGTCGTTGCAGGCCAAGGCGGCCAACGGTCGCCGATCGGCATGGAAGCGGCCGGTCAGTTCCTCGGCAAAGTGGCTGGCCTGCGTGGACGAGCCGCCGTTGCCGACCGCGAGGAGCTTGGCGTCGGCCCGCAAGGCGTCGGCCATCCGCTCGGTGGCGTCCTCGATGAAGTCGGCCGTCTTCGCATCCGCGACAAACGAGGCGACCGCGGCCGCCGCGGCCGCGAGCGACTGCTTGGCCGCCGCTCGAGACTCAGTCGGGGCGGTCGAGTGGGCGGACGGAGCGGCTTGGTGGGCGGGCGTCGTCATCGACATGTCAGAACGTTACGCCGGCGCCGCGAGGAACGCGACCCCCACTTTGGGGAGGCCCATCGCCCGTCTCCAGGCCGAGAGCTGCCCCGAGTGGTACGCCTCGTGCCAGAGGAGGTACTGCACCAGATGGCGCAGCGTGGGGAAGTCCTTCCGGAAGGCCTCATCGGGTGTCTGGGCGTCCAGGCCCGGCCCCGCCTCGGCGTCGGCGAGCGCCTCGATCCGCCCGATGAGTCGTTCTCGGACGATCGCCATCTGCTCGCGGAGCTGGCTCCCGCCGAGCTCGGATTCCTCGGCGGGGGTGCTGGTCGGGCCGAACCGCTGGGCCCAGGCGTCATCGACCGGCGTGGGCAGGTGCATCCCGAGCAGATCCGCGGCGTACGCGTCCAGCATGAATAGGTGCCCGAGCACCCAGGCCGGATGATTGAGCGCCAGCTCGCACTCGGGCTGCCGCGTCATCTGCGATTCGGTCAGATCGGCGCACAACGCCAGCGTCTGCTCGCGGGCTTTCTTCAGTGTGTCGGCGAGGGCGTGCACCTCTGGAGAGTACGGCATCGCGTGTTGGAATAGCGCACGAGCGTGATTGATTCCCGTTCTCACCTTGACGATCCAGTCGTCGGGGCCATCATTCGCCCGAACCTCAGTCCCGTGACCTGTCCCGTCACGCCCCCGTGAGCCTCCCATGAACGCCCTCATTCACATCAGGCGCCAAGCCGCCGTCCGCGACGCGGGCACGCTTGCCGATCGTGGATTGGTGGGCCCGGGCGCTTCGGTCTTGACCGACTTCTGACGCCCGATTCGCGGCGCGTCTGACTGTTCTCATCCGCTGTTCTTGATCACGAATTCTCGAGCGTGCACGCCTCGGCCGGGCGTGGGCGTTCTCGCACCGGGTCGCCGCGCGATGTGCGCCGATCCCCAGGCCGACGGAGCAACGTCATGGTGGCGTTCGATCTGAAGACCGTCCGGCCGATGGCGCCGGAGGACCTGCGTCCGCGGCAGTACGTGTGCGTCGTTCGTGTGGTGCACGAGCGTTGGCCGTCGCCGTGGGACGAGCAGTCGTGGCAGAAGGTGACCGCTCCGATGCGCGTCGAGGCGCTGCCGAAGCGGGCGCCGACGCCGTTGTATGTGGTCGACGTGTGCCTGCCGACCGTGCTGGTGCAGGACGTGCGGGACCGTGCGCAGATGCTGGATATCCGGCGTGTGCGCCTGGCGCGTGTGGACGCTCGCTACGCGCGGATGGCGCGTCGTCGTCTGCGTGCGACGCATGAGGCCGTCGAGCGCGAGCGCGACGGCGAATAGGCCCCGCGGGCCGATTTCGCGCGGAGCCGCTCCGAACACGGGCGGCCTCGCGATTTACTCCCCGGCGTTGGTGGAGGTCTCGTCACCCGATTCGGGCGCCGTGATCGACGCGCTGTTGCTCGTGTAGAGCTTCTGCCCGCCGATGATGCGGTCGTAAAAGAGCATGTAGCCCTCGACCTCGTGCAGCGGCGTCTCGGCGTTCCGCCCGGTGGTGCGCCCGCCGTCAACGACGAATTGCAGCCGACCCGTGCCGAGCTGACGCGTGCGGATCGTCCCATCGTCGAACTCGCCGACGGTGATCTCTCGGAGCGTGGTGCCACCGCTCGCAGCGGGCTCGTGGCACATGGCCCTGAGCTTGAGCGAGCCATCGCGGTAGCGCTCGAGGATCTGCCCGACGGGCTCGCCATCCTTGTGGCTTCGACTGGCCTTGAGCGTGCCGCTGGGATGCAGCTCGAGCGAGGGGCCCTGGAGCACGCCGTCGACGACGCACGCGATGAGCCGCGGCGAGCCATTGTCGTGAGTGTCCGACAGATACCCCGTGAGGGCGCGATCGTCGGCGTCGAAGTAGGCCCCGTTGCGAAACTCCAAGCCCCCGAACGGGACGGTCTGGCCCGATTCGAACACTCCAAGGAGTCGCTCGCGGTCGAGGCCGGGCGATTGGTTCGTGAGGTCCACGCCCTGCTGGGCGGCGCGCGTGATCACGCCGGGCGATGGGCTCGCGTCGATCGGTGGCGGCTGCTGCCCCCGAAGCACCGCGACCGCGATGACCGCGCCCGCGATCGCCACTACGCCAACGCCCGTCACGATTCGGATGGTGTCCGATCCGTTCATGCCTGTCCGCTCCATTCATCCGTCCATGCACTGATCTAGACATCGATTCACCCATCACGGGCGTCTGGATGCACGCAAGATAAGCTGAATCTATGCCCAAGAAGGCGGCGCCACGCAAGAAGGTCCCCGCCAAGCGGTCACCGCTCAAGGACTTCTGTCGCTCGCTCCCCG
>JBCAXI010000055.1:0-11627 GCA_038534175.1 Planctomycetota bacterium
GGATCGATCTTGACGAGCTCAAGGCTCCGCGCGGTCACCCGCTCGTCGCCCATGTGCCCGGCCATTTTCTTGCCCTTCTTCAGGCCGCCACTCACACCCGCGTCACTCGCGTGGCCGCCGATCGAGCCGGGGGAGCGGTGCTTCCGCTCAACGCCGTGGCTGGCGAGCTGGCCCTTGAAGCCGTGACGCTTCATGCCGCCCTGGAAGCCCTTGCCCTTGCTCTGGCCGATGACGTCGACAAACTTCTGCCCCTCGAGCGACGTGACTGTCAGCTCCTGGCCCAGCTCGTACGAGCCAAGCTCGTCGGCCGCTACCCGGAACTCACCGTGGCGACGCCGAGGTGCCGCGCCCGCCTTGTGGTCGTGCGCCATCACCGGGATCGTGCTGTTCCGCGCCTTCACGTCGCCGAAGCCGATCTGCACGGCCGAGTAGCCGTCCTTCTCCTCGGTCTTCAACTGCGTGACCACGCACGGGCCGAGCTGGATCACCGTCACGGGAATCACGCGACCGTTCTCGTCGTAGACCCGCGTCATGCCGAGTTTCGTGCCAAGCAGTTCAACGCCCATCGCTTCGTTCCTTCGTCACCCGACGCCCCGTCGGGGGCCGATGCGGTCGGCCGCCGCTTCATGGCCATGGCTGACCAGAGGAAGGCTTTGGTGGAAGCCGCGGTTGCCGGCGGCCCAAAAACAAGCAGGGGCTGGCACGCTCGTGCCAGCCCCTGTGAAGATCGTTCTTACGCCTTGATTCGCACGAACACGCCCGCGGGCACCACAAGGCGGTTGAGCGCCTCGACGGTGCGAGCGTTGGGCTCGACGATGTCGATGATTCGCTTGTGCGTGCGAATCTCGAACTGCTCACGCGATTTCTTGTCCACGAACGGGCCACGGAGCACCGTGTACCGCTCGATGCGGGTCGGCAGCGGCACAGGGCCCGCGACCTTCGCGTTCGTCCGCTTCGCCTGCTCGACGATTTCCTTCGCCGAGGCGTCCAGGGCGATGTGGTCGTACGCCTCCATCCGGATTCGGATTCGGTTGCCGGTCATCGAGTCCTCACGCGGGCCACCGGCATCGCCGGAGCTCGGCCCTCTGCTGTCTTACCCGTCAAGCGACGACCGCTGCCCGACCCCTTGCCGGGCAATCCCGCGAGCGTCCTCGAACTATGGCCCCCGCCACCCAAGATGGGCCCCGAGGGGCCCGTCGCGTCCAAGGCCGATCGGCCTCCCGCGCTCGGCTCGCTCGGCCAAGCCGAACAATCCGTCGCCCATCCTCGAACGCCGTTCGGGAACGAGCCCGGAAGCGTACGAGCCAACCCAGCCGAGTCAATCCCACGCCCGCGCCCGGCCGGCAAATTCCGCGTGACGCGATCGATCCCCAAAGGCGCCCAAGGCCGGCGGGCGAACAGCCGATAGCCTTCCATCATGAGCCGCATTCTTCGCAACGCACGGTCCGCCGCCCTGTTCTCGATGGTCGCCCTCCCGCTTCTCGCCGCGGGCCAATCCAGCGTCCGACCGACAACCGCGCCCGAACGCAATCCCGGCTTCGCGGTGGTCGAGCTCGACAATCAGGCCTTCCGGCTGCCGTCGGCGGGGCTCTCCATGTACCTGCCGCTCAACTCGTTAGCGCAGACCACGCGACTCGGCCAACAGGCCACGGTCCGTGTGACGCCCCCCACCGCGCCCGGCGTCAAGCCCAAATGGATCATGAACATCCAGACCATGCGAGCGCCGCAGGCCAACGGCTCCACCGAGTGGATCGCCGACCGCATCATCGATCAGATCCGCAAGTCAGGCGGCAAGATCGGCGTGGACCTCGAGCCCAGCGCCGGCAGCAGCCGCCGCGTGCGATCCGGCGCTAATCCGATCCATCGAACCTCGGCCCGCCTCATCACCCGCGACCCCGCGCTCCGCGTGGGCGAGCACACCGCCGACCGGTTCTACGTCTCGATGCCCGCGCCCGACGGCGATGCCGTGGTCCACGGTCACAGCGTCTTCCACGTCGCCAACGACCGCTTCATCACCTTCGAGCTCATCACCCGCGAGGCGCACCTGCCCGAGACCAAGCCCGTCTACGAGACCACGGTCGCAACCGCCACGTTCGTCGATCCGACCGAGGCGGCCCAGCGCCGGTTCGCCGCGATCGAGGTTGGCCAACGTCTCATGGAGGAGCTCACCGAGAGCGACTACGACGCCGTGATCGACGGCTCGGCCTTCGGACGCGAGCCGGGCGGCCGGTACGAGCGATGGGAGCGGCTGTTCACACCGGGCGGCACCGGACGAGACTCCGACGACGCCGAGCACGGCTACAAGCGCATCCAGACCTGGATCGGCTTCCGTGGCGAGATGGAGCCCAACCGACGGCGCGAACGCTGGACGCCCCTCGAACGCGAGCAGGGCTACCTGCTCAGCATGAAAACACGCCTCATCCAGCAGACGCCAGGCGGGCCGCAACTCGTCGATTCCGACGCCATCTTCTTCATGTCGCGCGATCGCCAGCAGGAGGCCTGGAGCATCACCATGGCGCTCAAGAGCCCCGATGGTGCCGCCGCGCTCTGGAAGGAAATCGGCGCCCGAGACCAGGACAGCATGACCATCGCCGTTGAGGAACCGGGCGCCACCCCGAGGACGATCAAGCCCGTCATCCAGGGTGATGGCTACGTCTCGCGGCTCGAAGCGTTCATCCTCCCGCAACTCCTCGTCCGCGGCGCCATTCCGACGGACTACGGGTTCTACGCCTACCAACCGAGCCTGCAAACCATCGCCTTCCGCACCGACAGCCTCGAGCAGCCCGCCACCACGCCGGGTCGCTTCCGCCTGACGACGCGGCTTGCCGAAGACCTCGAGCCGCAGGTCTCCGCGTACGAGGCCGACGGGCGCCTGCGTTCCACCACGCTCCCCGATGGACGGATCTGGCGGCCCGTCACGCTCAAGAAGCTGTACAAGACCTGGCAGGACAAGGGCCTTCCGCTCGAATGAGCTTCGAGCCGCCGAGCGTTGCGATTTCCGACCGTTTCCCGACCACCCGACCGATACACTCCGAATCATGGCGACGGATCGCATTCTTTCCCCCGGCGTCACCGCGCCCGAAGACGAGCAGGCTGGCTGGGCGCTCCGCCCAACCACCTTGGGCGAGTACACCGGACAACGCGACCTCGTCGAGCGGCTGCGCATCGCGATCGAGGCCGGACGCTCCCGCGGCGAACCCCTCGAGCACGTCATGCTGCACGGCCCCCCCGGGCTGGGCAAGACCACGCTCGCCCACGTCATCGCAGAGGAGATGGACGCGCGCGTCTACACGACCAGCGGCCCGGCGCTCGCCAGGGGCACCGACCTCGTCGCCGCGATCACTCGCCTCGAGCACGGCGATCTGCTCTTCATCGATGAGATCCACCGCCTGCCCATCGCGGTCGAGGAGTTCGTCTACCCCGCGATGGAGGACTTCAAGATCGACATCTGTGTCGACTCGGGCCTCAACGCGCGCACCGTCGAGATCAAGACCAAGCCGTTCACGCTCATTGGCGCCACGACCCGAGCGGGCCTGCTCTCGGCGCCGCTGCGCTCCCGCTTCGGTCTCGTGCACCACCTGCAGTACTACGCACCGGACGAGCTCCTCACCATCCTCCGCCGCAGCGCCGACCTGCTCGGGATGGACCTGACTGGCCAGGACGCCGTGGCCGCGCTGGAGGCGATCGGCGCCCGCAGCCGCGGCACACCCCGCATCGCCAACCGCCTGCTCCGCCGGGTTCGGGATTACGCCCAGGTCCGAGCCGACGGCCGGCTCAACGTCGCGATCGTCGACCAGGCTCTCACGCTCGAGGGCGTCGACCAGCTCGGGCTCGACCGGCTCGATCGCGCGTACCTCCGCGCGATCGGCGAGACGTTCGAGGGCGGCCCCGTCGGCCTGCAGACCGTCGCCGCCACCATGAACGAGGACGCCGGCACGCTCGAGGACGTCGTCGAGCCCTATCTACTGCAGATCGGCTACCTCGCGCGCACCCGCCGCGGGCGCATGCTCACACGCGACGCGGCCGAGCACCTCGACATCCCGTTCAAGCCCGACACCAAGAACGGCGCGCTGTTCTAAGCGCCATCGGTCCGCGCTACCAGCCGTCGTCTGGCGGCTTTGCCGTGGGTATGGGCGACCAGCCGCCCGCGCCGAGTCGCGTCACCCGCAGCTTGCCAGACTCGAACAGCACCGACTCGTTCGCGCCCGGCGCCAGCTGATCATCGGCGTGGTACCCCAGCAGCGAGCCTACAGGCGGCTCGGCGATCACCTCGCCCCAGCGGTTGCGCGTGGGCACGGGCCACCAGCCGAACTCGAGATACACGCGGCACCCCCGGATGCCCGTGAACGCACCCTGCCATAGCTCGCCCTCATCGACGTCGTGCGCGCGCATCCACTCGAACATCTCGCCCCATTGCGGGTTCGGCGGCCGCTGCACCCGCACCGGCGACCACGACACCACGGCCCCCACCACAACCGCCGCCGCGGCAAACGCCTCCCATGTCCATCGCCCGCCTCGTAAGAACGCCCACGGCCGATTCGCCAGCCACAGCCCCGCAACCCACGCCAGCACAGGCCAGAGCACCAACGCGTATCGGGGCCGCTTATCTGGGAACACTGTCAGCACCACCACCCACACCACAAGCCAGATGATCGCAAGACGCGGGCCCGCCGCCAGACGGCTCAACCCTCGCCCGCGCAGCCACGCCCAGAGCCCAAGGCCCACGAACGCCAGCCAGGGCCAGTAGCTCGAGCCAACGAGCTTGGCGTACCACCACCACGGCGGCGTGTCCGCGGCGACGACTAGGTGCTCCACGCGCCCGGCGATCTCGGCGCCAAAGTACTGCCTCGCAAACTCCTCGCCATGGATCAGCCACATGGACAGGTGCCAGGGGCCAGCGATCAGCACCGCGGTCACCCCACCCAGCGCCAGCCAGCCCAACCGACGCGTCCACCCGTTCCAGACGAGCCACGCCGCCACCATCGGCAGCACCACCAACCCGACCAGCGGTTTGGTCATCAGCGCCAGCCCGATTGGCACGCCAGCAACCGCGAGCCATCCCCATCGCTGTCGGCGCCACGCGATCACGACCAGCCAGAACGCCAGCATCAGCCAGAGCAGCTGCCACATGTCGAGCGAGATCTCGCGTGTTCGGCGGAAGAACTCGTACGTCAGCGCCAACGCCATCCCCGCAACCAGCGCGACCCGCGGTCCGCTCGCGGCGCGCACCACGCCGACCGTCGCGAGCACCACGCCCAGCGCGGCCAACACCGTCGGCAGCCTCGCCGCCTCGAGCGACACGCCGAAGATCCGAAGTGCCAGCCCATGCACCCAGAACGCCAGGGGCGGCTTGTTGAAGTACGGCTGCCCCAGATCGGCGTACAGCGTCCACCACTCGCCGGTGCGAACCGCCTGCAGCGCGATCGCCGAGTACCAACCCGTGTCGGATCGAAAGTCACCCTGTCCAAGCTTCGGGAGCGCGACGGCGAGAAGGGTGATCGTCGGAAGCAGCCAGCCCCGCCATCGAATCCAACGGCGTCCTGCCAAGCCGAGCGCCACGCACAACGCCGATCAGGAGGTCGAGGCGGCCTTCTTGGCCTTTGCCTTCGCCGCGCGGGCCGCCTTGTCCCGCAGCGCCTCGGAGAGCTCGCTCTCGAGGTAGAGGATCACGCCGCAACTCACGCACTGCGTGAGATCGCCGTGGCTGAGCAGGGCGCTCACGGACTCGATGGGGATCGCCATCATGCAGGCGCCGCAGGTGTACTCCCCGCGTTTGCGGTCCTGCTCCTCGACGGGCGCCATCACCTCGTCCTCATCGTCGAACTGCGCCCACCGCTCGTCGTACACGCTCATCGCCGATCGGGGCGCCTCCTCAGCGAGCCGCGCGCGCTCCTGCTTGAGCGTCTCGACCTGCTCTCGAATCTCGCTCTCGCGGGCCGAGCGATCGCCCTCGGCGACCTCGCGCATCTTCGTGCGCTCGTCCTTGCCGCCGCTGAGCTCGTCGGCCGAGGCCTTCAGCTCATCGATCTTGCCCATGTGCTCGAGCGCCTCGGACTCGAGCTCGCTCCGATTCGTCTTGTACGTGTTCACCTCGGTCAGGAGCGCTTGGTACTCCTTGTTGGTCTTCGAGGTGTTCATCCGCTCGCGGAGCTGCTCGATCTTCTCGTCGAGACTCTTCATCTCCAGCTCACGCTCGGCAACCACGGCGCTGAGCTGGCGAATCTGCCCACCCACCGAGTCCGCCTTCGCCGAGATATCCGCCAGCTGGCGGTCCTGCTCGGCGAGGAATCGCTCGGCCGCACGAAGGCGGCCTGTGAGACCCCTGAGTTGCTTGTCCGCGAGAAAGACCTGCAAGAGCTTGGTCGTCGTATCCATCCAGCACTCCAAAGCCGTCAACGGATCAGTGTACGCCACGAGCGGCGACTCACGCGCTGATCCCCCCATTCGCGATCCACAACCACCAAAACGCGACCGGCATCACCAGCAATGGCGAGTCGATCACGTCGAGCACGCCGCCGAAACCCGGCAGGCGCCGACTCGAGTCTTTCCGCCCCGCGTCCCGCTTCAGCAGGCTCGCGAGCAGGTCCCCAATCTGCCCCGTGACCGCGAACAACGCGCCCGCCGCGACCGCGGACAGCACGCTGAGCCCCGTGTCCTCGCCGATCCGTTCCCCGAGCCACAAGAACGCCGGCCCGCACGCCGCCGCCAGTGCGACGCCGCCGAACAGGCCCTCCCATGTCTTCCCAGGACTCAGCCAAGGGATCAGCTTGGTCCGCCCAAGCCACCGCCCCACGAAGTACGCCCCGATATCGCAGCTCTTGGTGACCGCGAGCACCCACAACAGCAGCCACGCCGGATGGCTCCGCCGGATCGTCAGCACAAATCCCAGCATGAGTCCGAGGTAGATGAACGCGAGCAACGCCCCGCCAGCGCCCGCCACCACCCCCTCGGCCCGCTCGTGCCGGGCGAAGAACATCAACGATCCGCCCAGCACCGCCGCCGAGACCGAAGCCGCCACGGCGACCGCAGTCACCCCGGTCGCGTCGGTGGGCGTCAGCCCCGAGACCAGCAAGCCGGCAAACGCGGCCGCGCAGTTCACGCCCCGCGAGGCGAGAATGCCCTTGTCCCGCAGGATCGACGTGAGCTCAAGGGCCGCCAGCCACGCGACCAACGCGACCACCACAAAGATGAGCACGCCCGGAGGGAACGCGCGCTCGTCGCCGCCCAGCCAGGCGGGCCGCGGGAGCGTCGCGAGCCAGGCGTCACCCAGCACGACGCCCACGAGCAGCACGACGAACAGCGATCCAAAGATCAGGCGATCACGAAGCACCGTCGCCGTCCGTCCGCTCCCGCCCGCGGAGACCACCGAATCGGCGCGTCCGCGAGGCGTAATTTCGCACCGAATCAAAGAGGTGCGGCTTAGTAATGTCGGGCCAGCACACGTCGGTGACATACAGCTCCGCGTAGCTGATCTGCCATAGAAGGTAGTTGCTCAGGCGCATCTCGCCAGCGGTGCGCACGAGAAGGTCCGGGTCCGGCATGCCCGCGGTGTACAGCGCCGCCTCCACATCGCAGGCCTCGATCGAGTCCGGAACGAGCTCGCCCGCCGCGACGCGCCGCGCGATGGCCCGGGTCGCGTCGACCAACTCCTGACGAGAGCCGTAATTGATCGCAAGGCAAAGCGTTGGCCCCGCGCACGACGCGGTCGCGGCCTCCACTCGCTCGATCGCCTCGAGCACGCCCGATGGCAGGTCCGACCGACGCCCGATCACCCGGAAACGTATCCGCTCATCCACGAGCATCTGGCGGTGCGCGTCGCAATACTCGACGCACAGGCCCCACAGCGCCTCGACCTCGTCGGCGGGCCGGGTCCAGTTCTCGGCCGAGAACGAGTACAGAGTCAGCTGCTCGACGCCCATCTCACCGCATGCCGCCACCGTCTCTCGGACCGCGCCGGCGCCGGCGCGATGCCCAAACGCCCTCGGAAATCCCTTGGACTCCGCCCAACGCCCGTTGCCATCCATGATCACCGCGATGTGCCGCGGGATTCGCGTCGGGTGCACGTCGGGAATGACCTGGCTCGGCTTGGCCGCCGGATTGACTCGAAGGATCCGATCGATCGCGGCCAACGCCGACTCGTCGCCCAACCAAGGTGCCCGCTCGTCGCTCGCGCTCGGGGTTGGCTCCTGACTCGCCGCCCCTTCCGAGGCTTGGTCCGACGCCAGCGCCGCTTCGGTCATCGACAAACCCAACTCCTGATCCTTCAACGCGCCGCCACCCGCCGCTCGATCGTCTGCGCTCGGTCCGGCCCTACACCGACCGAGGTCACGGGAACGCCAACCGAACGCTCAATGTACTCCACATACGCCCGCGCAGGGCCCGGGAGTTCATCCCATGTGCGCACGCCATCGATCTCAGCCTCGAAGCCCTCAAGCGTCTCATATTCCGGCTCGACCCGCGAGAGGTCGTGGCTGTCCGGCGGGAAACGATCGACCGATCGTCCGTCGAATCGATAGCTCGTGCACACCCGGATCTCATCGAAGCCCGACATCACGTCGAGCATGGTCATCGCCATCTCGTCGGCGCCGCTGAGCATCGCGGCGTAGCGCAGCGCGACCAGATCGAGCCAACCGCAGCGCCTGGGACGCCCGGTTGTGGTGCCGAATTCGCGGCCTCGCTCGCGGATGCGCTCGCCCAACTCGTCGTGGAGCTCGGTCGGCATCGGGCCCGCACCGACGCGCGTGCAGTACGCCTTGAACACGCCGATGGTCGTGCCCAAACGGGAGGCCGGCACGCCGCTGCCCGATCCGATCCCCAACGCCGTCGTGCTGGAACTGGTCACGAACGGGAAGGTGCCGTGGTCCACGTCGAGCAGCGTGGCGTTGGCGCCCTCGAACAGCACCCGCTTGCCCTCGCCCATGAGATCGTGGAGCAGATAGACCGTGTCGGTGATGGATGGCCCAAGCCGCTCGCCCACCGCGAGCAGCTCATCGGCCAACGCGTCGGCGTCGAATCGCTCGGGGCTCGATGAGAGCTGCTCGAACATCGCGTTCTTGATCCGGCACGCAAGACGCAGTTTCTCGCGGAGCACGTCCGGACGGAGCAGGTCGCCGATACGGACCGCGGTCGAGCGTCGCGCCTTGTCGGCGTAGGCCGGCCCGATGCCGCGACGCGTCGTGCCGATCTCTCGCACGCTGCCGCCCGAGTTGAGCGGCTCGGCGCTCTCGCCTCGGAGCATCTGCTCGCGCAGGACGTCCTCGGCCTTGTGGAATGGCGCCACGACGTGCGCCCGATCCGAGATAACCAGCCCGGACGTATCCACACCCCGCCCTTGCAGCGTGGCGATCTCGTCGAGCAGCTGGTGCGGGTCCACGACGACGCCGTTGCCGATCACCGCGAGCTTGCCGGGGTACAGGATGCCCGAGGGCATGAGATGCAGGCTGAACCGATCTCCGCCCACGACCACCGAGTGCCCGGCGTTGGCGCCGCCGTTGTAGCGCACCACGGCGTCGTGCTCGCCCGCGAGACGGTCCACCAGCTTGCCTTTGCCCTCATCGCCCCACTGCAGGCCGACCACCGCGGTCGCGGCCGTCGATGACGCGTCTGAGTTCGGGCTGCGGGTGTTGGTCAACGCATTCCTTTCGCGGCGGGCCGGGGTGACGGGCCAACGCTAGGCCACGGGCGTCGCATCATCCCGATAACCCGCGACCCCGACGCAATCCCAATATCGCTCCGCTCCGCCGCTCAAGGGCTCCGCCTGACCGTCCGATCCACACTCGACGGATCCGAGACGCCATGGCGCAAGAACCACCCATCCGCATCATGTGTCCCGCGCTCACCTGCCGCCGCGTGCTGGCCGTGCCGGCGAACGCGCGCGGCAAGACCGTCCGCTGCCGATGTTGCGGCGCCTCGATTCGGGTTCCCGATAACTCAGGCTCAGACTCAAAACCCGGGAGCGAGGGCAAGCGCAAAGCCGGTTGATCCCGCGTCGCCCGCGATCGCTAGGAGCATCGCTGTCGACACAGAGTGAGCGTCAGAGCTCCGGCTGGTCGTCCTCGTCATCGTCGAGGAAGTCGAAGTCGAAGTCCGAGACGCTGCTTTCGTCGCTCAGATTCTGCCCCGACAGCAGCGGCTCGGGCGCGTGCGAGGCGCCCTCCGCCGGTGGCTTGGCGGGCGCTGGCGACTCGTCACCCTCGCCCTCGGGCGCGCCCCGAGCCCACGCTTGATCGGCGTCGATCGTCGAGGGATCATCGCCCACGCGCAGCACGAACACCACCGGACCGACCGCGAGCACATCGCCGGGGGCCAGCGCGCCCTCATCGATCCGTGTCTTGTTCACGAACGTGCCATTGCTCGATCCGAGGTCGCGGGCGGTAATCGCGCCGCCGTCGGCGATTCGGAGCTCGCAGTGCTGCCGCGACACGGCCGCCAGCGGGATGCGGATCTCGCACCCCGTGTGCCGCCCGATGATGGTCCGCTCTTTCTTGAGCGGGATCACCTGCGTCCGTCCGTCTTTACGCACCAGCACGAGTGAGGTCTTTGCCATGGTCTCGTTCGTCACAACCATCCTCCGGAGCCGCCGCCGCCAGATCGCCGACACCGCCTCGTCCGTCCCGCACGAGCCTTGCTCCGTCGGCGTCTCCGGGGTCTGGGAGACTCTCGGCTCCGATCGCGGCATCCGTCCGGGGCGTCGCCGCGACTGCCCGACGCGCCATCCGCACGCGTCGCCAATGATCCAACACGTTCGTTGAACCCATCGTTCCCGGAACCCTCATGCAAGATACCCGCGTGCCACTGCCCCAGCAACGGGGACCCGAACATGCCGGGCAGCCACTCGGCACAATCGCACCCGGCGGCGCCTCGCCTGCCTCGCTCTACATCCATGTCCCGTTCTGCTTCCATAAGTGCCACTACTGCGACTTCTACTCCATCGTGGACAACCGAGATCGGCAAGAAGCGTTCGCGCAACGTTTGGTGTGCGAGCTCCGCGCGCTCGCCCGGCACGCGGGGCCGCTGCGCACGATTTTCGTCGGCGGCGGCACGCCAACCCTCCTGCGGCGCGACCTGTGGAGCGACCTCCTCCAATCCATCGACACGCAATTCGAGCGGACGGAAGACGCCGAGTTCACCGTCGAGTGCAACCCCGAAACCGCCGACCCCGCGCTCTTCGACACACTCCGAACCGGCGGCGTCAATCGGCTCTCCATCGGCGCACAGTCGTTCAACCCAACGCACCTGAAATCGCTCGAGCGCTGGCACGATCCGGCGAACGTCGGTCGCGCGATTCGCATGGCGCGGCAAGCCGGCATCGAGAGACTCTCGGTCGACCTCATCTACGCGATCCCCGGGCAGACGCTTGACGAGTGGGACGACGATGTTCGGCGCGCGCTCGACCTCGGCGTCGGGCATCTCTCATGCTACAACCTGACGTACGAGCCCAACACCGCGATGACCAAACGCCTCGATCGCGGGGAGTTCGTCCCGACCCAAGAGGACATCGAGATCGCGATGTTCGAGCGCGCCGCCGAGCGTGCCGCGACGGCCGGCCTTCGGCGGTACGAGATCTCCAATTACGCCGCCGACGCGCAGGCCTGCCGGCACAACCTCGCGTACTGGCGCCAAGAATC